>JBASFN010000097.1:0-2351 GCA_049653045.1 Alphaproteobacteria bacterium | reverse complement strand
CCTCAAAACCGGGGAAATCATCGGCGCGGAAGCCTTGCTGCGCTGGTGGAAGCCGGACAACAGCAAACAGGGTGGCTCGTTCATCTCCCCCGGCGATTTCATCCCCGTGGCCGAACAATCCGGCCTGATCGTCCCCATCGGCGAATGGGTCATGGAACTGGCCTGTCAAAAGGCCGCGGAGTGGAACAAGGCTCTTGGCAAAAATATGCGGATCGCCGTCAACGTCGCCGCCGCCCAGTTTGTTCAGGGCGATATCGTCAACAACGTGCAAAAAATCCTGAAGGCGACCGGCCTGCCCGCGAACAAGCTGGAATTGGAAGTCACCGAAAGCGTCTTCATGGAAGACATCAACCACACCATCGCTACCTTGCAAAGCCTGCACGCACTGGGTGTAGAAATTGCGATTGACGACTTCGGCACGGGTTATTCATCCCTGTCATACCTGCGCCAGTTCCCGATTGACCGCTTGAAAATCGACCAGTCCTTTATCCGCAACGCACTAAACGACCAGAACGATGCCTCCATCGCCCGCACCATCGTCCGCCTCGGCCACTCACTGAACCTAAAAGTCATCGCCGAAGGTGTCGAAACCAAAGACCACGAAAAATTCCTGATGTCCGAAGGCTGCGACGAAGTCCAGGGCTTCCGCTATTCCCGCCCGATCCCCCACGACCAGTTCGTGGAATTCGTCCGCAAATACGACGGCAAACTCTCCAGCTTTGATAAGGCGTAACCTTCACCGTCATCCCCGGCCAGCGAGCCGTCAGGCGAGTGCCGAACGGGGATCCAGCACAATATGGGCGCAGCAAGGCTGCACACCTTATTCATTGCCCCCCCCCTCGACTTCACCCGAAATGACATGATATTAAATGACCATGCAAAGCCTCATCTCAAAAAAATCCGGGCCGCTATCGGGCACAACGAAAATCCCCGGCGATAAATCCATCTCGCACCGCGCCCTGATGCTGGGCGCGATCACGGTGGGCGAAACGATGATTTCCGGCCTGCTGGAGGGCGAAGATGTCCTGCACACCGCCGAAGCCATGCGAAAACTCGGCGCAAAAATAGAACCCGGCATTGATGGTTTATGGCGCGTCTTCGGTGTCGGCATCGGCGGCCTGCGCCAGCCCGCCTCAACTCTCGACATGGGCAACAGCGGCACATCAACGCGCCTTCTCATGGGTCTTGTCGGCGGCCACAACATCAGCGCAACATTCACGGGCGATGCCTCGCTCTCAAAACGCCCGATGAAGCGCGTCATAACCCCTCTCGAAATGATGGGCGTAAAATTCGAGGCCAGCGAAGGCGGACGTTTACCGCTCACCGTCCACGGCCCTGAAAACGCGCTCTCCATCGAATACCGCCTCCCCGTCGCCTCGGCGCAGGTCAAATCCGCGATTTTACTGGCGGGTCTAAACGCCGCCGGAACGACGACCGTGATCGAGGAAACCCCCACCCGCGACCACACCGAAAATATGCTGCGCCATTTTGGCCTCGACGTAAAAACGGAAAAACTATCCGATGGCGCGCTGGCCATCAGCGTAAACGGCTTTCAAGAAATGCAGCCCTGCGCGGTTGATGTCCCCGGCGATCCATCCTCCGCCGCCTTCCCCACCGTCGCGGCCTTGCTGCACGAGGGATCAGAAATCACCCTCGCTCGCATCTGCGTTGGCGAACGCCGCAACGGGTTGTATTTAACCCTGCGCGAAATGGGCGCAGACATAAAATTTGAATACCAACGTCTCGAAGCGGGCGAACAGGTCGCCGACATCACAATCAAATCAACAGGAAAATTAAAGGGCGTTACGGTTCCCGAATCCCGCGTTCCCTCGATGATCGACGAATTCCCCATCCTCGCCATGGCCGCCGCTTGCGCCGACGGCACAACAAAAATGACAGGCCTCGCCGAACTCCGCGTCAAAGAAAGCGATCGCTTATTATTGGTGGCGGAAGGTTTAAAGGCCTGCGGCGTGGAACTCGAAATGGGCGAAGACTGGCTGACCATTCACGGCAACGGCAAACCCCCGAAGGGCGGCGCAAAAATAAAAACCGAACTCGACCACCGCATCGCCATGAGCTTTCTGGTACTGGGCAGTGTAACAAGCGAATCCATCGAAATCGACGACGCAGCCCCCATCAAAACCAGCTTCCCCAACTTCGTCCAGTTAATGAACGAACTCGGGACGGATATTTCAGAAAAATAAAAAAATCAGGCTAGAAGACCGGGCGCCAATTGAGCATCAGGCTGCTCACGGAAATCTTCAGAAAAGGCAACGCCGCCTTTCAACGTCTTGGCACTCGCGGTCAGAATATTCCCGTCGTTATCATAGGAAACTTTCAAGGAATTAAGA
>JBASFN010000096.1:0-3541 GCA_049653045.1 Alphaproteobacteria bacterium | reverse complement strand
TTCTAGTTCTGAATAACTATCGACCTTTATAAATCCGTCTGCATGCGATTCCAGTACTGCATCAACTCTATTGTCTTTAGCATAAACATCTTTGTAGATAAAATGTGAGTTTATTAGGTCTGTCAGGTTCATACTCATCTCTCCCTTTTGTGATTATGGATACTTATAACATAAAAGAGACCCTGTCAAATCACCGCGCCCTCAAATGGATTGCGCATCTGCCTGTCCTCGATTTCAATCACCCAGACATCCGGATCGCGGGAAATAGCACGGCGGATATACTCATCAGCCTGTTTTTCATCGGGCGTTTCATCTTTTAAGGCATTCATCCAGCCTAGTTTTCCGTTTAAATCGCGTTGCTGGACAAGAACACGGCAAATCTTTTCCAGCCCGTTGAGTTTGAGCATAACCGTCCCGGCGGCATAGGCTCCGGTATTGACGATATAATACGGAATGCCTTCCTGAGCCAATCGGCGCAAATGCGCGTCGATCCAGAGCGCGGCGGGCAGTCTAGCCTCGTTCTCTTCCATGACTAATGAATATGCGCGGCGTAAACCCAGCGTTCGACGGTCAAAGCGGCCATATCTTTGGAATCTTCAGGGTGGTGGTGAGAGTAAACAATCTTTGCCGCCTCAAGAGCGCGGCTTTCAGGCGTTCCCGCAGAGAGCAGCGTCGTATAGGCACGCATAACCGCCATATGACACTTGCACGTGGGATCAAAATCCGGTGAACCTGCTTCGATATTGTGGCACATGGTTTATTTACCATCCTTCGAGATTTTCTTGCCATACAGCTCCAGACGATGATCGACGAGATCATAACCAAGATCGCGGGCAATTTTCTTTTTCAATTTTTCCAGTTCATCATTCTGAAATTCGACAACCTGACCGGTTTCAAGGTCGATTAAATGATGGTGGTGATCCCAGTTGAGTTCATAGCGCGAATGCCCCTCTTGAAATTCATGGCGAATGACGAGGTTCATTTCATCAAGCAAACTAAGTGTACGGTAAACCGTGGCGATACTGATGGAAGGATCAATCGCCTTAGCGCGTTCATAGACGGATTCAACGGACGGATGGTCTTCGGACGTCCCCAAAACCTTGAGAATAACGCGCCTTTGACCCGTCATTTTAAGGCCAGCTTCAGCGCAGCGTTGCTCTAGTTCCGTCATGTCGTCAGCCTCCATCATTTGAGATAGAGCCGGATTGTAATGGGACTAGGGCTTATGGGCAAGATCAAGTTGGGTTTCATCCGATTTCTGCGGATTGACAGGTCGGACACGGGCGGCGGGGAAACTTATGGTTACTGTTGTGCCTTTTCCCTCCTCCGATTCAAGATCCAGTGTCCCTTCATGCAATTCAACCATGGCCTTGGCAAGGGGCAGCCCCAAACCCGTTCCCTGCTGGCGGGCGTTTTCGTGATTATCGGTCACCTGCCCGAACGGCTCCATAGCCTGACGTATCTTGTTTTTGGGGATACCCTGCCCCTGATCGGCGATAATAATTTGCAACTTACCGTCCGGGGCCTTTTTTGCGGCCACATCGATCCGTCCACCGCGTGAGGAAAATTTAACAGCGTTCGTTACGATATTGATAAGTATTTGGCGCACAAGACGTTGGTCGGCATAGAGATTAGGAAGATTATCCTCGATATCCATTTTCAATGTCAGATTATTGCCAAAGGCACGAGACGCCATCATACGCGTAACCGAATCCATAAGCTCGCGCATATCTATTTCTACGTCATCCAGTTCTATGCGCCCCGCTTCGATTTTCGACATATCGAGCACTTCATTGATGATTTCCAACAGATGCGTGGCACTGGCATGAACATCGCCGAGATATTCCTTGTACTTATCGTGCCCCAATGCACCGAATGTTTCTTTAATCATCATCTCAGAAAAACCGATAATGGCGTTAAGCGGCGTTCTTAATTCATGGCTCATATTGGCGAGGAAAGTCGATTTTGCACGGTTGGCGGCATCGGCCTGATCCTTTGCGAGGCGCAAGGATTCTTCCATCTGCTTACGGTGCGTAATGTCCATAACCGTTGTGACCTGATACCGACGCTTCTGGCTGAGTTCCAAGGTCGCCGTTGTAAAAAGGACATTGGCCACACCGCCGGTGCGGCGCATAATTTTGAGTTCGCCCGATGTCCGGACACCCGTGCGAATAAATTCATCATTGTTACGGCGAACAAGCTGTTGCTCGTCTGGCGAAATAAAATCGATGATGTCGGCGTTCATCAATTCATCCCGCGACCAACCGTAAGTACGGACAAAGCTTTCATTCACGCGAATGACGCGGGCGTTATGATCGGTGACGACGATTCCAACTTCGCTAACATCAAAAATTGAGGTCATCAGCGAGATAGCGTCATCACGCTCGCGCTGCAGGATTGATTGATCCGCAACGTCAAGCTGGCCGATGATGTCAAAAAAACGAATATCCCCTTCGGGGGTTAAAATCGGACTAATATAAAATCCATAGACGCGCAAGGCTCCGGGCACACCGGGCAAAGCCTGAATACTGACCGATTTTTTTTTGGAGAAGCAGACCTCCAGAGATTGTTGAAAGTGGCGCGCATTCTCGCCACCCATGCAATCCTGTATCCGATGCCCTAAGACCTGATCTGTACTGACGCCAAAATAGCGAACAGCGAGATTATTGGCTTCGGTAATGATAAAATCCGCCTTACCCGATCTTTCGACGATAAAGCGCGGAACGGGCATTTTCTTGAAGTATTCTTCATATCTGCCCAGGGTCACTGTAGATTACCTGTTTTTTTCATTATCGCGGATAAAACGCTGAAGCGGACTCAAATCATAAAATTCAACCACAGAACCCTTGCCTCCGTCATAGGCCTTGATGTCTTTTGTCAGATTGGTAATGAAGGAAAAAATATCCTCGCCGGGAGCCGGCTCACCAATACAGGAAGAAAGGGAAAGGAGGCGATTTTTACCCTCAATCGTATAGGATATTTTCATGCTGTCGAGTTCATCCTTAACCCGCTTCAAGGCCTTCACGCCGCCCTGAGTTCCCGTCTGTTTCAGGGACAGGATAAACATCCCCTTATCCAGCCTGTAGGCGTCATCAAAAGAGCGCATACTTTTTTTGACAAAATTAGCGACGGCTTTAATACACTCGTCTTGCTCGGACTGACTAAGGAATTTTTGAATATCATCAAACTGGTCGATCTGGATAAGAGCCAAAGAAAATGCTTTTCCTTGCCGAGCCAAACGATCCATCTCGCGCTTAACATCTTTTTCCATGGATTCTTTGCCGCGCAATCCTGTCAGAGGATCAATGTCGGCATTGTTCGACCCGGTTTCTTTTTCAATCCGGCGGAGATAACTGACGAATTCCTCGAACGTAACCGTCAGTTTTTTAAAATCCTCCTGATGGGGCGGTAATTTTCTTCTGGAGGAGTCCTCTAGCAAGCCGCTTGCCCTTTCGGAAAGATCCTTGTGCAAATCTTTGACGCGCTGAAGGATGTCGGGGCGGATAACGCCATTTTTCTGACTTTGCGCTAACCAGTCGCG
>JBASFN010000095.1:0-10898 GCA_049653045.1 Alphaproteobacteria bacterium | reverse complement strand
GGTCACCACGATGCAAAAAAACAACCACAGCAGGAAGATGAGCATGATCACAGTGCCCACGAGCATTAAATTTGAAGGATTACCAAGATGAATAGCTTTAGAAAATTTGCATCCATATCAACAGCGCTTCTTCTATTGGCAGGCTGCTCCATGACACCGGACTATCAAAGGCCGGCGATTGAAACGTCTGCGTGGCGCGAAGCTCAGGCTTCGCAAAGCGCCGCAATCGTTGCCGACTGGTGGAAAGAATTTGGCAGTGATGAGTTGGATGGTCTTATGGCGCGCGCGCTTGAAAATAACAATGATCTACAAGCTTCACTTCAACGTATTGAACAGGCGCGCGCGAATTTAAAGATCGCTGGAGCCTCTCTTCTTCCTTCGGCTGATGTGACGGCCTCTTATATGAGCGGCTCCACGCAAGCGATGAATATCACAGACATGCGTAATAATGGCATTCCTGAATTTACGGCGGATGCGGGCATTTCCTATGAGCTTGATTTATTTGGAGCTAATCGGGCGAGAGTTGATGCAGCGGAAGCCGGGCTTAATGGAACGCGATACGCCCACGATGCGTTGGCGCTTATTATCATGGGGGATGTGGCGCAAAATTATTTCAATGTTCTGAATTTAAAAGAGCGCCGCCGCATCGCGCAGGATAATCTTGAGGCCACGCACGATTTGCTGGAGGTTGCCAAAGCCCGCTTTCAAACCGGGGCGCGTACACAGCTTGATATTACCAGGCAGGAAACACAAGTTTTCAGAGCTAAAGCCGCTGTCGCGGTTTTAGAGCAAGAATTGGCATTAACGCAAAACGCGCTGGCCGTTCTGGTCGGTGAACCGCCGCAGAGTTTTACGATTGAGGCAAAAAATTATAAGGGACTGCATATTCCAGAGGTGGCCGTAGTGCAACCCTCCGATTTGCTGGAACGCAGACCAGATATTAAAAGCATGGAAGCAAGTCTAAAGGCCGCCAATGCCGATATCGGCGCGGCGCGAGCGGCCTTTTACCCGTCGGTGAATATTGGCCCAAGTTTGTTGTTTGCCGCCAACCCGTCGGCGTCCGCTTTCACAATGGCAGGTTCGATACTTGCGCCGATTTTTCAGGGCGGGCGGCTGGAAGGCAAGCTGGATCGCGTGACGGCGCGTCAAAAGGAACTGGCTGAGAATTATCAGCAAACGGTGCTTGTGGCTTTTCAGGAAGCGGAAAATGCATTGATAAAAGTGCAGAAAACTCTGGAAAGGGAAAAAGTCTTGAAACAGGCCGCCGCTAAAGCACGTGAAGCTTACGATATAGCCAGAAACCAATATAGTTTGAGCATTATTGAGTTTCAGGATGTTTTAGATTCACAGCGTATGATGCTAGAGTCCGAAGATCAATTTGAAAGCGCCCGCTATGAAACTCTGGCCGCCCGCATTGAGCTATTCAAAGCCATGGGCGGCGGGTGGAGCCAGAATCATCAGAATAGTAAAAAATGATAATTAATAAAGTGAAAAAACAAGAGTTACCCAAGCCACGCCCATAAAAGCGGAAGCCAGATCAGGGAGGTTGTCAGCGTGCCTTTGATGGTTTGATAGGCAATCCAGATCCAGAAAGCTTTATGCCCTGTTTTTCGTATGTTCTTAAAATCCAGTTTATGAACTATTTCCATGTCAGAACTTCACGCCCACCTGCAACCAAAATTTCTCACGGCTGGCAACACCGCTATCGCCATTATAATCAGCATATTTAAGCAGAACATCCAATTTCTTGAAGGGCTGGCCTGTATCAGGAAGCATGAAACTTTTTCCAACAGACAAATCAAGCTCATCACCAAAATCGCCGGTGCTGGAATCGTTACTATCAAAATCATGATAGACGGCAGTAAATGTTGTATCGTCAAAGAGGCTCTGTGTACCCGATACTTTATAAGCTCCACTCACATAGACATCTTCAAGACCGGCATTTGGTGTGCTCAAGAACGCATCGGCCCAGCCATTGAATTTGTGCAAGGTAGCGAGTGGCGTTTGAAACGCACTTGTACCGTCTCCGCCCAATACTTCGTACCCCGCTGTGAACGTAAAGCCATGGCCGGAGAGTGAAGGCGCAATATGATAGTATTCTGCATCATAATTTGCTGTGTTGTTTCCATGATCGTCCTGCGTGGCGGCTTCTGCCTCATAGGAAAAGCTCCAATGGTTATTCAAAGGCGCCGCACCCGTTGCCCGTGCGCCAAAAGTCTTAGAGGATCCTGTTGCCAGGCGGTCAAAATCAAGCCAGTATCCGTAGCCCGTAAATTTCAGCCAATCTGCGAAAGCATAAGAAGCATGCGCGATGTGAATATTTGAGTCCAGATCGCCCAATGGATTATCGTCACCGAAGATACGATTTACATTTCCAACATAGGCGTACGTCAAATTCATATTTTCGATGCTGGCATTTGTTAATTGAAAGGCATCAAAGGTCTGATCGCTTTGTCGCCAGTCAACTGTGCCTATAAAGCGTTGATTATCCAGATTCATTTTCTGGCGGCCAATCGCAATAGATGTTTGCGGCAATCCTGCCCATGAAAGCCATAGCTCATTAATTTCAGCCACATCCGGATCGGCAACAACCGGATAGGTTGTTTTCCCGTTTGTTGTGTCGTTAAAATCATTAGCGCCTATATTTTGGACAATTTGCCCTTCGATCAAGCTCTGAAAATCCTTATATACACCCGTTTTGAATCCTAAGTTGGTACGCGCGGTCGAGGCTTTGGCATCATTTGCTATGCCATCTTGATCGGCATACTCATAGCGATAGCGCATTTCCCCAAAAAAATGACCTTCTTTAATAATGTTCTCAACATCTTCTCCGGCAAGCGCCGATGATGCGCCCTGTATCATCAATCCACAAACAGTCGAGAGAAGAAGTGCCTTTAAGAGTTTTGTTTTGAGCATTTTGCTAGGCCGTTATTGTTGAACCCGGGGAAATAGAATGTTGTTTTCTTTGTGAATATGGAGCTTTAAATCTTCTTCCAATTGCTTTAATCCGACATAAAGAGCTTGATACGAGGAACACATATTAGGCTTGATGGCATAACTTTCTGTTAAGCGATCCAGTTTTTCTAGCGCTGCTCCGGCTTCTTCGTGCTCGGCCTCCATAGCCAATATCGGCATCAGAATTTGTGGAGAAATATCACCTGTTTTTTCCATTTCTACAATCATGGGAAAGAGGACTCGTTCCTCTTTTTCAATATGCGCGAGAAGTTCGTTTGCCATGGAAACAAATATTTCGAGGATTTTATATAAATGCGTGTCCCTTTCACCATGGCGCGAGGCCACTTTTTGTGTCAAATGAAAGAGTCTGGGCAAATCATCCCGTAAATATTGATGATGCGTATCAACAATATGGTTGATAAGGTTTTCAAGTGTTTCAGTATTCCAATCTTTTTGGTCGCTCGGGATTTTTTCTAAGGCCAGAAAATCGTTAGCGATGACAGAGATTTCAATGCCTTTTTCTTCGCAAACATCAGATAGCAAGCGTTTTCCACCACAGCAAAAATCAATTCCGTATTTATGAAAGATTTTATAGCTGTCGGTATGCTGACCGGCTATTTCACGAACTGTTTTATTTTGTATGGCTATTTCATTCATAATTTTATCTCCTCTACTGACTATGAGTATTCCCATAGATTTCAGGCATGAGGCCTTGATCTGGATCAAACGGTATCAATCAAAATTTTCTGGCGAAATCCCAGCATATGCAGGGCGGCTTTAGCGGCATCGCCCCCTTTGTTTTTCTTTTGCGGGTCTGCACGTGCAATAGCATGATCTTTGTTTTCAACGGTGAGTATGCTGTTCCCCAAAGCCAGATTATGTTTTAGAACCAAATCATAAACACCCCGTGCGCTTTCATTGCAGACAATATCATAATGAGAAGTTTCTCCGCGAATAACGCAGCCCAGAACGACATAGGCATCGTAATTTTTCTTGCTGGATACTAAGAAATTTAATGCTGCCGGGATTTCCAGCGCTCCTGGAACTGTTTCAATCTCATATTCATGCCCTTGCTTATTCAGCACGTCGATGGCGCCTTCCCGTAACAGGGTGGCAATGTCTTGGTAAAAGCAGGCCTCAATGATAAGGATCTTGCTCATGCAGCGCTCCTTTTCTGATGAACGTAATCAATAACGTCACTGATGCTGGCAATATGCAGATTGTGTCGTTCTGCGAACTTTATCAGGTCAGGCAAGCGTGCCATTGTGCCGTCATCTTTCATGATTTCGCATATAACGGCGGCTTCACCAAAGCCCGCCAAACGTGATAATTCTACAGAAGCCTCTGTATGACCGGCACGTTCTAAAACACCGCCTTTTCGAGCGCGTAAGGGAAAAATATGACCGGGGACGCGAAAATCGTTGTGGCTGCTTTTTGGGTCGGCGGCCAGACGAACTGTATGAGAACGATCATAAGCAGATATGCCTGTTGTGGTATTATTTCTTGCATCTATGGAGACAGTAAAGGCCGTGCCCAGTCTGCAATCATTATTTTCTGTCATCATGGTCAGGCCAAGGCGATCAATATTGTTGGCGCTCATCGCCAAACAGATCAGCCCACGCCCATGCGTGGCCATAAAATTGATATGATCCGGCGATGTGATGGAGGCTGGAATGACAAGATCGCCTTCGTTTTCACGGCGTTCGTCATCGACCAGTATGACCATCCGTTTTTCACGCAGATCCTCTATAATATCTTTCACGGATGCCAGCTTTGTTTTCATGCGTTATCAAAAACAAAAAAAGCACTTCAAGGCCTTGATCCAGATCAAGTTTCTTATGTCTTGAGAATAATTGTGAGCAAAAGCGAAGAATCTTCTTCCGCTTTTACGGAATGAGGTTCTCCGCCATTTAAATACAGCCATTCACCGGCTCGCAGATTTATGACGGATCCTGTCAGCCCAAGTGATACGCACCCTTCAAGACAGTGCAGGGTGATTTCTCCAGGGACTTTATGTGACGGAATTTCTGTGCCTGCCTGAAGGACAAGACGAATGGCCTCAAAACTATCAGTCTTGATGATGGCTTGCGTTTTAGCATCTTTCAGTGCCTCTCCCAAAGGGTTCAGATCGACACTCTCTCCCGGTTTTGCATGTGGTAATGCCATAGTTTTTGTCCTTTCTGCAGGTTTTGATCAGACGGCTTTCCGCTCCAGTTCCTCCCGCGGGCCGAAGAATTCAAAATGCACCTGATTGCCGGGAATGCCCCAGGCCAAAAGCCCATGATAGATATTCACCATAAAGGGCTTCGGGCCGCAGAAATAATAATCCGCGTGGCGTGAGGGCACGAGACTTTCAATCAACGACGCATCTACAAATCCGCCGGAGCAGTTTGTGTCCGCCTTGTCTTCACCACTCACAGGTTCGCTGTAACAGTAATGAACGGTTAGATTTTCATACTTCGCAGCGAGCGCATCAATTGTTCCCTTGAACGGCTGCACATCCTTGTTCAGGCAGCCATGGATCAGAATAATTGCACGATCCGGCATGGCCTCCAGCGCTGTTTGCAAAATGCTGAGGATCGGCGTAATACCAACCCCCGCCGCCAGCAAAACCAGCGGGCGTTCATGCTTATCATGCGTGTTTAGGAAGAATTCGCCGCATGGCGGCCCGATCTCCAGCGTATCACCGATATTGATTGCATCATGCAGGGTATTGGATACATAGCCCTTGGGCGTATCGGCTTTCGCGCCGACCTCACGCTTCACGCTGATGCGGAAATAATCCTGCCCGGGTTTGTCGGACAGGCTGTAATTACGCATGGTGGTTGAGCCATCCTTTGTGGGCATCCGCACCGTAATATACTGCCCAGCCATATAGGACGGCAAAGCGCCGCCGTCTTTGGGCTTGAGGTAAAAGGACGTGATGATGCTGCTTTCCTTTTCTTTGCGATCTATCACAAAGTCACGGAAGCCCTCCCAGCCTCCGGTTTTGTCCGCATTCTCACTATAAAGCTGCTTTTCCCGCCCGATCAGGATATCAGCCAGAAATCCATACGCTTCACCCCATGCGTTGATCACATCATCGGTTGCACCTTCGCCGAGCACCTCACGGATAGAAGCAAGCAGGTTTTCACCGACAATCGGATAATGCTCCGGTTTGATCATCAGAGAGGCATGTTTGTGGGCGATCAATTCCACCGCACCGCCCAGCACTTCCAGATTGTCGATATTCGCCGCATACGCGCAAATTGCCGCCGCGAGTGCGCGTTGCTGCGTGCCGCCCGCCTGATTGGCTGGATTGAAAAACGGCGCAACTTCCGGGTTATGGCTGAACATGCGCTTATAAAAATGCTTGGTCAGCGTTTCGCCATGTTCATTCAAAATGGGGGCGGTGGATTTGACGATATCGATGGTTTGTTGGGACAGCATGGGAAATTGCCTTTCTTAATATGTATTTGATATGTATATTATAGATCGTGGCTAATTATGCAACCCTGTCCACGATAAATTTTATGATGAGTACAGCATTATGCAGTTAACACGATTTACCGATTACGGCCTGCGTTGCCTGATGTATCTGGCTGCGCGCCCTGATGACCTATCCAGCGTGAAGGAAATTTCCGAATATTATAAAATTTCCCGCAACCATCTGGTTAAAATTGTTCACCGCCTGTCACAGCTTGGATATATCGAAACCAGCAAGGGTAAGGGCGGCGGCATCCGGCTTGCCGAAGGGGCACAAGACCTGCGGCTTGGCGATATTGTAAAGCAGCTGGAGCCGAATATGTTCATGGTGGAGTGCTTTGATGCCGCAACAAATACCTGCCGTGTGACGCAGACCTGTAATCTGAAGCATTATCTGTTTGATGCCAGCAATGAATTTATAAACACCCTCAACCAACATACGCTTGGTGATACAGTTTCTTAAAAACTCAGTTGTTTCAAAAGTTACGAAATTCCAATGTGAAATTTGCAGGAACATAAAGCGCGTCCGTATTCAATACACGCTCTTGTTCACGTATACATCGCAATGTCGGGCGTTCCTCGCTATGGGTAAAATTCTGTTTGGCGTTCCTGTCTTGATAACCGCAATTTTCAAGATCATGAATAATGGCATTGACATCATCCTCATCCATCAGAACGGTATGAACGGTGGTGCGTACCTCAAGGGTTTGCGTATTAAGGGTATAAGAATGACCTGTTCCATGTTTCTTCATCGCGCCTAAACAATATACGCTTATGTAAGCGATATTCTCCAGCCTGCCAAAACTCGATTTCTTCAGGAATAATACGAAAACCTGACCAGTGCTCAGGCCTTGGTATTTTTTTAGTTACATATTTTGCAGTGTAGTATGCGATATTTTTTTCTAGATCGAGGTTACTTTGAAGCGGTTGAGATTGTTTGCTTGCCCAGGATCCTATTTTGCTGAGATACGGTCTAGAGGCAAAATACTCATCGGCCTCATCAGGAGGCACTGCTTCTACTTTGCCGCGAACTCTGACTTGTCGCTCCAGAGACTTCCAATGGAAACACAGTGCGGCACGCTTATTTTGTTGAATTTCCATACTTTTTTGACTGTTTAAGTTTGTGAAAAAAATAAATCCATTTATATTAGCCTTCTTAATAAGCACTATCCTTACATTTGGATAACCTGACTCATCAGCCGTTGATAGTGCGGCAGCATTTGGATCATTCAATTCTTTTTTTTCTGCTTCATGCAACCATTCAGAAAAAAATTTCATTGGATCTGCAAAGCTATTCTGTTTTGAAAGCATTATTGTTTACCGTATATAGAAATCAGAAGTTACGAAATTCCAATGTAAAATTTGCGGGAACATAAAGCGCGTCCGTATTCAAGACACGCTCTTGTTCACGCATAAATCCCAATGTCGGGCGATCATCGCTATGGGTAAAATTTTGTATGGCGTGCCTGCCTTGATAACCACGATTTTCAAGATCATGAATAATGGCATTGACATCATCTTCATCCATCAGATCTGTATGAACAGTCGTGCGCACCTCAAAGGAAACAGCGTCTTGCGCGCATAAAAGATCAAGCGTTTTGGTGAATTCGTTGTATTTATCAACGCCCGTGACTTTCTTGAATTTATGGGGAGGGGCTTTGTAATCCAGCGCAATGTAATTCAAAAATCCCTGACGCAAGAAATCGTCAATGATATCGGGTCTTAGACCGTTCGTATCAAGTTTGACGGCATAACCCAGTTTTTTTACCTGTTTGATAAAATCGGGCAATCCGGGATAGGCCGAGGCCTCACCGCCTGAGAGAACGACACCATCCAGAAGTCCTGCGCGTTTTTTCAGGAAATCGAAAACCTGACCCACATCGCCTCGCCCCTTGCCTTTGACGATTTGAGGATTGTGACAGTAAGGACAGCGCATGTTGCATCCGGAAAACCAGACAATACAGGCCGTCTGCCCCGGAAAATCGAGCATCGTGAAGGGGGTGACAGAGTATATGGGAAGTGCCCCCTGTTTTTTGACAGGGGGCTTGGCTTCCGGTTTATTGGCAAGCGCAAGAGCCATGATTACACGCCAGTGAAAAGACTACCGGTATCAACCCAGTCTTCCTTGAAGTGCTTGCGTTCACGGTGTTCGCCCTGTTTGCCTTTGTTAAAGCTGTCCACGGGACGGAAATAGCCCATGACACGTGTCCACACTTTGGTGTTTTCACCGCAGGTCGGGCATTCTGGCTGCTCTCCGTTTAGATAGCCATGCGTATCACAAACCGAGAAAACAGGAGTCACGGTGATATAGGGAAGCTGGTAATTGCCAATCACTTTTTTGACGAACCCCTTACAGGCTTCGGCGCTGCTCAGCTTCTCATTCATGTAAAGATGCAACACCGTACCGCCCGTATATTTGCACTGCAGACGGTTTTGCAGCTCCAGAGCTTCAAACGGGTCTTCTGTGTGATCGGCAGGAATTTGGGATGAATTGGTGTAGTATATGTTTTCACCAAAGCCTGCCTGCAGGATATCGGGGAAGCGCTTCTTGTCTTCCTTGGCAAAACGGTATGTCGTTCCTTCCGCCGGCGTAGCCTCCAGATTATAGAGATTGCCAGTTTCTTCCTGATAACCAAGGAGTTTTGTGCGCATATGATCCAGAATATCAATACTCATCTGAATGCCTTGCTCGCCTGTAATATCATGCTCGTCATCGGTGAAATTACGGATCATTTCATTCATACCGTTGACACCGATGGTAGAGAAGTGATTGCGGAAAAATGGCAGATAGCGGGATGTGTAGGGGTATAGTCCACGATCATACATTTTCTGTGCGAAGACCCGTTTTTTCTCCAATGTGGATTTGCCTATATCCATCAGGCGGTCAACTTCCGCCATCAAGCCCTTGAAGTCGCCTTTGAAGCGGTAGCCCAGACGCGCCATGTTCAGAGTCACAACGCCGATAGAGCCGGTCATCTCTGCTGAGCCAAATAGGCCGTTCCCGCGCTTAAGTAGCTCGCGCAAATCCAGTTGCAGGCGGCAGCACATGGAACGTACCGCGCCGGGGGAATAGGCTTCCGGATTGCGTACGCGCTCCCCTTTTTCATTTTTCATCCATTGGGAACCAACGAAATTTTGGAAATAAGAGGAACCGACTTTTGCCGTATTTTCAAAAATAGCCTCTGCTACCTTGCTGTCCCAATCAAAATCTTCGGTGATATTGACGGTCGGAATCGGGAAGGTAAAAGGTTGTCCGGTTGAATCGCCCTCGGTCATCACTTCGTAATAGGCGATGTTAATCATCTCCATTTCGGGCGCAAAATGTTTGAAAGTGGTATCTTCAAGACTGCGCAAGCCCATATCGCGCTGCTGTGCCTTTAACAGCAATTCATCGTTCTCGATCCCTTTAAAGAGATGCAGGTTGCTATATGTTGGAAACTGATTCTGCAGATCTTCGGGCACTGTAATATCCAGCGTGATATTGGTGAAGGGCGATTGTCCCCAGCGTGCGGGCACGTTCAGATTATAAACAAACTGACGAATCGCCTTTTTAACTTCTTTAAAGCTCAGTTGATCATAAAACACGTATGGCGCAAGATAGGTATCAAAGGAGCTGAACGCCTGCGCGCCCGCCCATTCGGATTGCAGGATGCCAAGGAAATTGGACATTTGCCCTAAAGCCTCACGGAAATGACGTGGGGGGCGAGAGGAAACACGTCCGCCAACGCCATTAAATCCGTCATTGAGCAGGGCACGAAGTGACCAGCCTGCGCAATATCCGGTCAGGCAGTCCAGATCGTGGATGTGAACATCGCCATTGCGGTGCGCCTGTCCCTCTTCGGGGGAGTAAACTTCATCCAGCCAGAAATTGGCGATCACTTTTCCGGCGACATTATTGATCAGGCCGGCATTGGAGTACCCGGTATTGGCATTGGCCTTGATTCTCCAGTCAGATCCGGAAATATACTCGCTGATCGCCTCGGAGCAATCCACATCCGTTCCGCCAAAAAGCGTAACGATCTGATCAGTTTCAGGGTTGGCGGGGTGAGTCGCAGGGAAAGCGATCACTGATTTTTTCTCTACAGAATCGGTGGTTTTGGATCTGGCAGCAGAGGCGTCGGACATGGTTTTTCTCCTTTACATGTTTGTTTTATAAGAATTTTTGGAACCTTGCTTCTCGGAAGGAGAAAACGAGGAGGAATTTCAAAACACACTATATATTGTGTGTTCTTGTTAAACGGTATACTAAATAAAGGGCTTCAAATTTGATCTAGATCAAGTCGATCAGAATATTTTTTCCTGATAATAGCGTTTTCCTGAAAACAGAGAGGAAGACTGCTTGAGCGTTCATTATGTATTTGTGCATGGCTGGGGAACTGATCCGGATTTCTGGGAAAGATTGCGCCCGCATTTTCCCGAAAAACAATCCCACTTTTTAAATCTTGGCTTTATTGGGCCCGATAAAAGAATCGAAAACC
>JBASFN010000094.1:0-1784 GCA_049653045.1 Alphaproteobacteria bacterium | reverse complement strand
GGCGTGGCCCGCGTGGATGGAGTTTTGATCCATCCCCATAACCAAGATTGCACAGAAAATTGGGAACAACGGACGTGCCCGCAAAAAATTCCTTCTGAACTCCATCAGCATCAAAACCGGACATCGCGCCGCAATCAAGCCCCATCGCCCGCGCCGCCAGCATGAAATAAGCCCCCTGTAGACTGCCGTTGCGAAAGGCCGTCGCATTCACCAACGCGTCATTGCCGACAAACCAGCTTTTCGCATCTACATGCGGAAACAAAACAGGCAAGTGTTCATAAAACGCGAGGTCATGGCCAATGATCGCGGTCACAGGAGCCGTCATGGTTTTTTCGACATTTCCGGCGGCGATATAGGGCTTTAACCTTTCCTTGGCCTCCTTCGATTTAATAAAAACAAATCGGACGGGATTGCAATTCGCGCTGGTCGGGCCGAATTTCATCAGATCATAGATTTTTTCAAGAAGGGAATCCTCGACACCCCTGTCCTGCCACGCCGTATAGGTGCGCGCCTCTCGAAACAGCGCATTCATTGCGTTATCGTCAAGCATCTTGCCAGCCATCTCTATCTCCCCCGTTAAAGTCGGTAAGAACGTAATGCTATTTCCCCAAAGTTCAACCCTATTATTTTTACCTGTTTTTCCGAAGGATTTTCTGGTTTAATCGCCCGGTTTTACCGAAAGATCAACCAACGATGCGCTCTTTTTACTTTGTCTGGGCCGTCCTGTTAAGCCTCGCGTTCTGTCAAAGCGCGATGGCCGCCATTTCCCTGCCCGAAGATCGTCATTCCGCCGTTATCCTCGCCTACCAACGCATCGGCGAGGAAGCCTATCCTGACAATAACCTGCTGGAGGAACAATTCCTCGATCATGTGAAGGAGTTCACAAACGGCGGCTACACGATCCTTCCCCTTGCCGCGATCATCGATGCGGCAAAAAACCACCGAGAACTACCGCCGCGCACGCTCGCCATTACCTTTGAGGGTGCTTATAAATCGGCTCTCGGCAAGGCTATCCCTGAATTGCTGAAAAACAATATTCCCTTCACGATATTTTATTCAAGCGGCCAGATCGATGGAAACTCCGAGCAGATGATGGGCTGGAGCGAGTTAAAATCCCTATCGAACAACGCGGGCGTGTCTCTTGGAATCCTGCCCGCCGCCTATGCACGCCTTGCGGATAAACCCGGTGATGAAATCAAGCGGCAGATCAACAAGGCCAGAATGCGCCACCGCGAAGTTTTCGGAAACGAGCCGGAATTTTTCTCCTACCCGTTTGGGGAATATTCACTGGCCTATAAAAATATTGTCGCGCACTCGGGATTTAAAGCGGCCTTTGGCCTGCACGCCGGATCGGTCTATGACGGATCGGATTTTCTTGCGCTGCCCCGCTTCAGCATGTCGGAACGCTTCGGAAATATTGATCGTTTCAGGATGATCGCCGCATCGCTTCCCCTGCCCGCCATCGACATCGAACCGCAGGATCCGCATCTTGGAACCGACACCCCCAGCATCGGGTTTTCTGTTCCGCTCTCTCTCAAGACCGAACTTAAAAATCTATCGTGTTTTGTTTCTGGTCAGCCGCAGCCGGACATCCAGACACTCGGGAACCGGGTTGAAGTGCGTTTGACGGCAACGCCAAACGGCGAACGCCTCCGCGTCAACTGCACTATGCCGGGGCCGATGGATACGGAACATGACACGGAACAATGGCGATGGCTGGGCATGATCCTGACAAGCCCGGCTTACACCCCGGATCAACACCCGGATCAGCGCGAGGACATTAC
>JBASFN010000093.1:0-3668 GCA_049653045.1 Alphaproteobacteria bacterium | reverse complement strand
CTGATATTTCCAGCAGTAAGCGGGAATCTGGCACTTGTGCCATAATTTTTCCCCATATCGAAAGTACAGGATCGGTCACCTTGGAAAAATTATTGAAGCAGCCAAATGTAATAAAGCCATTATCTTCAAATGGAGGATGATCAATCACGGGTGGGCTGTTTTTATCGGCTTGATAGCAGCAAAAAATTTCGGGCAATCGCCACAGAGTTTCGGTGTTGAGGTGTTCTGTCATTCCCGGCGGTTCGGCGTATGAATCCGTAATTCTGTAGTCCATCGCTGTTAATCCGGTGGTGGCAGGGTAGGCGAGCCATGTGATCTGTATCGGCGCAGGTTTGCGCGCAAAAGCCATAAGGCGATTCCCACCTGTATGCCCGGAAATGTCCATTAGGATGTCGATTTTGTTGCTTTCAATTAAAATGGCCACGGCTTCATCGCTCATCGTTTGTATGTCATGCCAGTGGTCGCATTTTTTCTTTAAGCGCGCTGTCACTTCATCCTCCATTTCTGTGTTGGAGTAAATATAAATTTCAAATTGTTTGGAATCGCGCAGGTTTAATAAAGGTTCAAAAAAATAGTGGACGGCATGGCTGCGAAAATCGGCGGAAACATAACCGATCTTTAATTTTCGATCAGGATCAAAGTTTCTAACCATTTTGCGCGTTCTGAGGAATGGTTTGGCGATTATATCGAATTTTTGTGCTTCTGCCGTTAGTTCCTCTGGTTTTACGGATGCCGAATAATTCATAACCAGCAACAGATTGCTGTGAATTTCGGCTCTGCCTGGATCAAGTTCTATCGCTTTTTTGTATGTCTCAATCGCCTCGTCCAAGCGGCCAAGATTTTTTAAGGTTGTGCCAATGTTGTTGAATGTATTCGCAGAATTGGGATCAAACGCCAACGCTTTGTCGTAGCAATCCATAGCCTCTTCGTATCGTGTCAGCAGGTTGTAAATCGTTCCCATGTTGTTCAAAATTTCAGGAGAGGAAGGGGAAATATTATGAGCCAGTTTATAATGTTCAAGTGCCCCCATTAGCATTCCCTTTTTAGTCAGGAGGTGCGCGATATTCGCATAGGCATTCACATTCGGTTCAATCTGGATGGTATGGTAAAAATATTTTAGGGCTTCGTCGCGGTTGTTTTCTTCGCCATATGTATAGCCAAGATTTAAAAATGCGTTGGCGTAGTCGGGTTTGCACTCGATAGCTTTGTAATAGTATGTTTTTGCCTCTTTTAATTTATTGATGGCTCTGTAGGCTTGCCCGATATTGTAATAGACGTCTGCGGCGTGAGGGTTCACATCCAGAGCTTTTTTGTAGTATTCAATCGCCTCTCTGTGGCGGCCTATATGTTGTAATGCTGCGCCTGTGTTGCTTAGTGTATTAAAGTGGCCGGGGTTCGCCGCAAGCGCACGTTTAAATAGTTCTAATGCTTCGTCTTTGCGCTCCAAGAAGATAAATATTCCGGCAAGGCCATTTAGGGAATCGACGTAATCTGGTTTTAAGGCCAGAGATTTTTCAAATGATGAAATGGCTTCATCCGCTTTTCCCTGTCGCATTAAAATCGTGCCAAGAGTGTCATGGAATAGTGCGAGATCGTTTCGCCCGGCAATCGCCTTGCGAACGAGCGCTTCCGCATCAACAAGTCGTCCAACGTCAAGGGCAATCATCCCTAGCATGTTGAGGCCGTAAGGATTTTGTGGGTCCGTGTCTAAAATGCGGCGATATATTTTTTCCGCTTCCGGCAGGTTTCGAGCGTTGTAGAACTGTCCGGCCTTATTGAGAAGGGTCGGTATTTCTTCTTTTGAAATCGGCGTGGATTTTTGCGTGTTGTTCATTGATATTGTCCTTGTGAATTACAGTATTTTTTCCACATCTGGCGATAGGCCATTTCCATGTTTTTTGTAAATAATTTTTGGTTCATCAGGGGGCTTGCGACTACTTTTTCGCGTAATCCGGTGCGTAACGCTCTTATTTTATCAGGAGATGTGGCAATCTTGACGGCAAGATCAATGTAATCATCGATGTTATGCGCAATCAGTTCTGGCAGGCCTGCATTGCTCAGGATGGAAACGCCCATCCGCGAGGTGAAGTTCTGGCCAGCAAGCGTAATAAACGGAACACCCATCCATAATGTATCCATGCTGGTTGTTCCGCCGACGCATGGGAATGGATCAAGCGCAATATCGATTTCGTTATAAAGAATAAATTGATTGGATTTGATGCGTGGCTCCAGCGTTACACGATCCATGGGCAGGAAACGATGCAATCGTTCTTCGATTTCGCTTCTGATTTTTAAGCTCTCGATGGCTGCGATTTCAAGAAGGAGACGGGAATTGGGGACGCGCTTCATAATCTTGCCCCATGCCTCCAGAACTGGGTCGGTGATTTTGGCGAAATTATTGAAGCATCCAAAGGTAATATAACCGTTATCCTCGAATGGGGGGTAGTCAATGACGGGTGGATTGCTGACGTGTGCTTGGTAGCAGCAAAAAATTTCTGGCAATCGCCACAGGTTTTCCGTGTTGAGATGTTCGGTCATTCCGGGTGGCTCCGCGTATGAATCCGTAATCCTGTAGTCCATGGCTTTTAGTCCGGTCGTGCCGGGATAGGCAAGCCATGTTACTTGTATGGGCGCGGGTTTTCGGGCAAAGACCATCAAACGGTTCCCGCGTGTGTGGCCAGATATATCGATGAGAATATCAATTTCATCTTTTTCGATGAGGTTGGCGGCTTCATCGTCATCCATCAATTTTATATCGCACCAATGGTCAAATTCCTGTTTCAGGCGTTCTGTCACAGCATCTTCAATTTCTACGTTTGCGTAGGCGAATATTTTAAATGAATTTCGGTCGTGTGTTTTCAGCAAAGGTTCAAAAAAATAATTCACCGCGTGATCTGTGAAATCTGATGTGACATATCCAATTCGTAATTTTCGTTCCGGATTAAGATCGCGGATTATTTTTCGTGTTCGTAAAAGACCATCGGCTTTTGCGCCAAATTTTTGCGCTTCCTTCATTACTTCGTCCGGCGAAATAAAAGAGGCGTAAATCATGGCGAGTAACAGATTGCTGTGTATCCAGGATTTGTTTGTGGCGAGGGATACGGCGCGTCTGTTGTATTCGATGGCTTCTTCCAGTTTCCCAAGATTTTTATATGCGCCGCTGAGATTGCTGAGGGTTTCTTCAACATCAGGGTTGAGGCTCAGGGATTGCAGGTAACATTCGATAGATTCCTCATGGTTTCCGAGGGCTTTGTAGGTGATGCCCATGTTGTTTAGGACATGATAGGACTCAGGCATCAAGGCGCGGGCGCGTTCATAATGAATCATTGCCTCGTTATAGAGGCCTTTTGAATGCAGGATTTGCCCGATATTGGCCTCGGCGTGGCCATCGGGTTTTATGGCGATTACGCGCTTGAAATAGGCGAGGGCGTCATCAATCTTTTTTTCATCGCGCAGGATTTGTGCAATCTGAAGCAGGGCGTCGGTGTTATCGGGTTTGTATTTAAAGGCTTGTTCAAAAGAGGCCTTGGCCGCATCAAGGTTGTTCAGGGATTTCAGGGCGCGGCCTGAATCATAATGGAGGTTGGCGGCATCGGGCTTTAGCGCAAGCGCACGTTCAAAATAGCGAAGAGCGTCTTCATATTGTTTTTGTTTGAGCAGGATGGAGG
>JBASFN010000092.1:0-4246 GCA_049653045.1 Alphaproteobacteria bacterium | reverse complement strand
AAATAAGAGATAAAGATGGCAAGGTACTGGAAAGCTGGATTGTTAATCCGCCAGTTTCGGTTATTGAAGCCCGGAGCGATTTTTTCTTTGGTGCAGATTCACTTCATGCCGTTTTGGGTGAATCGTTTGAGGTTTATCTGACTTTTTCAAACTAGAATTGTTTTAGCAGTCGCTTGAAATAATCCCGTTCTTCCTCCGGTCTTTCCAGTTCGCCTGAACGATTGCGGATTAGTCTCAGGAGTTCCTGCGCTTTTTTTCGTTCGCCTTCATCCGGTATCTTTACGGGTTCACCAAAAATATTATTGCCGGGATTCTTCCCCCCAACCGGGCGGCCAAGCGGATCGAATTTCATGCCGCCGCCCATCAGGGAGAACATTGTCATCTGTTCCATTCTTGCCATTAGTTTTTGTCCGAGGTCTTTTTGCGCCTGTTCAAGATAGGCAAGGGCTTGTTCCTGACGGGGGATGGATTGTTCGGGATCGTTTTTGGCTAAAGATTCGGATGATCCGCTCATTTCCTGTTCGGCCAGCCCCATGTTTTCGGGGATGTCGCCTAACACCTCTTTTGCTTTGCTTATCAATATGAGGAGATCGTTGCGGATGGAATCTTGTGATTTTTTCTGTGTGTCGGTATTGAGGGCAATGTTATTGCTTTCTTTTGGTATTGTCGGAGGTGGTGGCATGTTGTCCATGTTCCAGTCCTTTGGAAAATTTTCATTTCCATTCAGATTGTCGCCAAAATTTTTCTCCGTATTTTTAAAAATATCGTGTGAGCGGAGTATCCCTTGTGTTTGATCCAGCAATTCTCTTTGCCGACGGATCAGGTCTTGAAGCGCATCGATCCCTTCATTCATCATCTGCATATCGGCGGGCATTTCTGTCGTTAGGGAGGATGGATCCATCATATCCATCAGGCGTTGTAACTGGCCGAGCATTTCGCGGGCGGCGTTTTTGTCACCCTCCATCATCCGCGCCTGCATTCGTTCAAGAAATTCGTTGAGGGCTTCCGGATCAAGATTTTTTGTCAGCATATCCGTGGGCAGGTTTGGGAATTTTGGGCCATTCGCCATGCGTTTTTGCATTTCACGTTGCAGTTCCATGAAATATTCCCCCATCGCGGCGCGTAAATTTTCCATGGATTTTTGGATGTCTTCCGGTGTGGCCGCAGGATTGTCGAGCGTTTTGGCCAGGTTATTCTGTGCGTCGCGCAGGTTACGTGCGGCGAGGCTTATTTCTCCGCCTTCAATGCGAACGGCTGTATCCCACAACAGAGAAACAACCGAGGCTCCTTCTGAGCGCGTCGGCGGATCGGCCCAGTAAAGCCGTGATGCAGCAGAGCGTATGGCTAGAAAAACAATTTTGTCATCCAGATAGAGTCCGGGGCGGATCAAAACATCTTCCAGCGTTTCTACGATAGACTCATGATTTTTTGTGGGGGCAAGAATCAGATTTTTTCTTTCGGCAATTAACGCCTGCGCCGATGGGTGCATAAAGTGGCGTTCGGGTAAGGTAAGCCGGATTGGATCGGTCGTTACAACTTGTCCTTTGCCGTCCTCTGCTGTGAAGGTAATAGCAACCGGTTGTCCCGCCCATGGATGAAAGGCAAGGTCATAGACGGGCTGGATAGGCAGGCTTTCCCCCGGTGGGGACATGATGATTCTTTGATCCGTGAACGGCTCGCCCAGAGCCTCTGGGTTCATGCTCTGGTTCAGGGTCATGTGCATGACCAGATTTTTAACGCCATAATCGTCTTTTACTTCGAGTGGGAAGCGCATGGTTGCTTCGGGGCTGAAGTCCGGTTTCCCTTTTAATAAGATTTGGGGCGGGGTATCGGGGATCAGGTGGTAAGGCCATGAGGCGCGGGTGAATAGTCCCTGCATCACTGTTATGGTTTCACCGGGTGGGATTTGTGTCTCCAGAATATAGTTTCCTGCGTCGGCTTTTTTAAAAGGGGTGTTCATGTTTTTTGCCGCTATCAGGCGCGGTGTGAAAAAGCCTTTATGGATTGAAATTTTTATAAGGCTGCCTTCCGGAATATCGAGTTTTTTTCCGTCACTGTTCCCCTTCACGATAATTGGCGCGATCCCGGTATATTCAGGCGGTGTAATCCAAAGCGTTAATGTTTCTGGTGCGGATATTTTTTCTCCAAAACTAAAGGGCGTTAGTCCCGCCAATATTCGTTCGCTCCATGATGATCCGGCAGAATACATCCCCAGCATAAAAAACAATAAGACCCCGAGGCGTAGCGCATAGGGGTCGCGGGTTGCCATGAAGGCGCGTGGGGATCCGGCACGAAGTTTTTTTAGGGAATCGAAGGTGCGCGCCCGCGCAATTTCCCAAAGTCTTCGTGTTTGCGGTTTGAGCGGATTGGACAGCGAGTCGGTCATTGCGGTCAGGGGTCTGTGCTTCAAGCGACTGGCCTGTTCGATGCGCCGATCAATTTCCTGCCTGTCCGGCCTGCGGAGGCGTAAAAAATCGGTGCGCGCAAAATAAAGAAGTCCGACAATGAAAATGATAAAGACGGCAATTGCTCCGGCTTGAGCAAAAAGAGCCTGTATCTGGAACAGCCATAGCCCGATGAAAGCTCCGCACCAGATGCCGGATCGCCATGCCGCGACCGTGATGTTTTCCAGCAATATTGTCAAAAAAGCGCGAATACGCGCTCGCTCGACACGCGTGGTAATCGGCCCGTCTTTTATGTCGAGAGGATCATGCATTGTTTTTCATTCATGCCAGCCACTCCGGTACTTTGTCCCTGCCGATGATGTCGTCATAGGTTTGCCGTTCGCGGATCACGGAAAATTTATTGCCATCGACCAGAACTTCGGCGGGCAGGGGACGGGTGTTGTAATTCGAGGCCATTGAAAATCCGTAAGCGCCAGCCGAGCGAATGACGGCGAGATCGCCCGCGTTCATTTCGGCAATCGGCCTTTCGCGTGCGAAGGTGTCGCCGGTTTCGCAGACGGGGCCGACAACGTCGTATGTCTTTTTGGATGCGCTTCTGTTGTTGACCGGCTCTATATTATGCCACGCATCATAGATGGCGGGGCGGAGGAGGTCGTTCATGGCAGCATCGAGAACGAGAAAGTTTCTGTCTTGTGTTTCCTTGAGATAAAGAATCTTCGTCAGGAGAACGCCGCAGTTTCCGACGAGATAGCGTCCGGGTTCCATTACCAGTTCTGTTTCGAGCGGCAGGATAATATCCCGCACCCATTCCGCATAAGCATTCAGGTCGAGCAGGTTTTCGTCGTTATACTGGATCGGAAAGCCGCCGCCGATGTCGAGGCGTTCTACGGTAAATCCTTCTTTTCGCAGATCGGCGACAAGGCCGGGAAGTTTTTGGAAGGCCAGCTTGAACGAATCAACCGTAAAGACTTGCGAGCCGATATGCATAGACAGGCCAAGAGCCTTAATGTTTTTCATACCGCTTGCCATGGTGTAGGCGCGGAATACGCCATCCATCGACAGGCCGAATTTATCGCGCTTACGCCCGGTTGAGATTTTGCTGTTGCCGCCGCCGCTGACATCCGGGTTGAGGCGGAATACGACGGGGGCTTTTTTACCCATTTTACCCGCGATGTTGTCAATCAATTCGAGTTCAGGAAGGGATTCGACATTGAATTGCCGGATGCCGGCCTTCAAGCAGGCTTCAATCTCACCGGGTTGCTTTCCAACGCCTGTTGAAACGATTTTTGATGGATCGAATCCGGCCTTCAGTCCCCGGATCAATTCCCCTTCTGAGACAATTTCAAGGCCGCTTCCTTCTTTGTTTAAAAGACGGAGAATGGCGACGTTGCTGTTTGCCTTGCAGGCATAACACAGCAAGGGCTGCCTGTTTTTTGGCAGGGCTTTTTCCATTGCGGCTTTCAGGCTGGCGAATTGTCCGCGAATATGGGCGGCGGAATAAACATAGGTTGGTGTGCCGACCTGACGTGCAATTTCTTGGAGGGATACGCTTTCGGCAAATAATGTGCCGTTTTTTTCGATAAATGCCATTATGGAGCCTGTTTGATTGTTTTTGCGGCGTCTGCGCCGGGATCGGTTTTAATATCGGGATAGACCCTTGGGAAGTCGCCTTCATTCGCCCCTTCCGGCGGATCGACGTGATCGGGTTTTATACCGCATCCCGCCAACAGGGCGAGGGCAAGCGATAAAAGAGCCGTTTTTTTCATTGTTTCCTCCGAGATTAAGGGTTGTCTGAAAATCTATTGCGGCCAGCCCGAAAAGCAAATTCATAAAAATATCAA
>JBASFN010000091.1:0-10603 GCA_049653045.1 Alphaproteobacteria bacterium | reverse complement strand
GCGCGTCCGTTTCACGCTTGTAAATTTCGCGCAGGGCATCGACGGTATTCATCATTTCCTGCATCGCGGTCTGTGGGTTTTTTGAAAGTTGTAAAGTCATTCTGCACCTCTCTGTTTTTCAGTGTTGCGGCTTCCTTCAAATCGTGTGCGCTTGTGCTGGCCGTATTCTTGTGCCATCAGCAGCGTTTTATGGACGTTACTTTCTGTGCGTTTGTGCATCTGGAGGATCATCACGTTGTTGCTTTGTGTTTTTTCCGAGAGGGATTTTTGAAGTTCCTCAAGGCGTCCTAGCAGGCTTTTGTCCACGCTTCTAAAATCTTCGAGGCGTGATCTGAATTCTTCCGACGTGGAGGTGTATTGGTTGACCAGCCTGTCTTTTTCATCTTGCAGGAAGCCAAAATTCATCATGTCACCCTGAAGCAGGGCTTGCGTTTCGCGCTCGCCAAGCGCGATCAGGTTTTGCGAAACCTGTATCAGCTTTTGGATGGAGGCTGTTGCGCTGGCGGGGATTGCGCGTCTGTCTGTTTTATTTCTACGTTCCATTATTGGCTTGCTCCTGCATTAAAATCATTTGTTGTTTGACCTGATCGGCGAGGCCAATTCCGCCCGTCTGCGCGACCATCTTTCCGTATTCGTCCAGCATCATGTTGCGGAAGATTTCTTCTCCCTTGCCGCCGCCGAATAGTCCGCCTGTCTCAATGCCTTCAAACATCGGCTTCATCATTTCGGCGATAAAGACGGATTCAAATTCACGCGCTGTCGTCTCTATTTTTTGAATATCCATGTCTTTTTGTTCGGCGCGGGCTTTTTGTGCCATGACATTCACACTAGCCTGTGAGGCGTTTGTCAGAGCCGAAAGCGGGGATGATTGAGTAAGGATATTCATCACATCACCTCGATTTCTGCTTGTAACGCGCCTGCTGCTTTGACGGCTTGCAGGATTGTGATGATGTCGCGGGGTTGCATCCCGAGGCGGTTAAGACCCGTGACTAAATCCTGAAGTGTTACACCCGTTTCCAGCATGGCCAGTTTTGCATCCGGGCTTTGATTGACTTCAAGATCGGTGCGGGGAACGACTTGCGTCGTGCCAAGCTCGGAGAAGGGGTTGGGCTGCGAGACTTGCGGCGTTTCGGTGACCTTGATTGTCAGGTTGCCTTGCGCGATGGCCACGTTGCTGATGCGGACATCCGATCCCATGACGATGACGCCGGAGCGTTCGCTGATGACTATACGGGCAGGTTGGTCGGGTTGGACGGGGAGTTGCTCGATGTCGGTAATCAGGTCAACAATCGTGCCGTCATAATTGGTAGGGCGGCGCAGGGTTACGCTGGAAGAATTATCGGCCTTGGCAAGATTGGCCGCCGTAAAGCCGTTGATGGCCTGCGCCACGCGGCGCGCCGTTGTGAAGTCTGGGTTCTTGAGGGCGAGGCGCACTTCGGCGAGGTCTTCGAGTTTAAAGCCGATTTCGCGTTCGACGATTGCGCCTTCCGCTATGCGTCCGGCGGTGGGGATGTTCTGGGTGACGGCGGCGGCATCGCCAGTGGCGGTAAAGCCCGCGATGCTAATCTCGCCTTGCGCCACCGCATAGGCCTGACCATCGGCGGCAAGAAGCGGGGTAACAAGAAGCGTTCCGCCCTGAAGGCTGCTGGCGTTCCCCAAGGAGGAAACATTCACATCTATATTAGAGCCTTGATTGGTGAAGGGGGGCAGGTTGGCCGTAACCATGACGGCGGCGACGTTGCCCGTATTGATGTTCTGGTCGCGGACGCTGATCCCGAGGCGCTCCAGCATGGCCATAAGGCTTTGTTTGGTGAAGGGTGAACTGTTTAGGGAATCGCCCGTGCCGTTCAAGCCGACGACAAGACCATAACCGACGAGTTGGTTATCCCGTACACCTTCTATATTCACAATGTCCTTGATGCGCGAGGTCTTGGCCTCGGCGGCAGGGGAGAAAAAAACGGATAACAGCCCGGCAGTGAATGCCAGAGCCGTTATCGCGTTCAGTTTCTTGCCATTGGAGAAAATCATATTTCTATCCTTTAAGGGGCAATAAAGTGCCTATATCCTTCTTGTATCCATGCGAAACCTGTGCCAGCCTGCGATGGATGAAAATCTTGTGATTTCAAGGTTTTCAGGGGTGTGTGGATAAAACGGCGGCAGAAAAGGCCATGGAAAACAAAAAAAATATATTCGCTAGGCAATTTTTTCCGGCGAGAATATGCTTATACTCACCGCCATGATGCCGATTTTCTTAAAAGGTTGTTTGATAGGATTGTCCGTCGCCGCCCCGGTTGGGCCGGTGGCTTTGATGTGTATTAGAACGACACTGACCTATGGGCGGCGGGCTGGCTTTGCCTCTGGTGCGGGGGCTGCGCTGGCCGATGCGTTGTTTGCGACCATCGGGATATTGGGCGTTGTCTTCGTTCTTGATTTCATTAAGGAATATTCGGTGCTGATCCGTCTGGCGGGTGGGGCGTTCCTGGTTTCTTTTGGCATAATGACCATGCGAAGCACCCCCAAGGAAGAGACTAATGGACAGGGCGCGCGCCGATTAGGTCCCGGCCTTTTGAAGGATTTCTTTGTTACGTTTCTCGTTATGTTGACGAATCCCGGAACTCTTCTGGCGTTTATCGCGGTCTTTGCTGTTTTTAACATTGAAACAGGCGGAAATATGGCAAAAACATCGGTGGTTGTCGCGGGTGTGTTGTCGGGATCGCTGACATGGTGGGCGTGTCTTATTATGGCGACGTCTATCCTGAAAAAGAAATTGACCAACGAAATCATCCATAAAATCAACCTGACCTCGGGGTTTGTTATTATGTTGTTCGGGGTTGGGATTTTCCTTCTTGCTGTTGCCGGAGATTTTTTTGGCTTTACCGAGCACTTGCAACTATAATCATCCCGCAGGAGAGCGCAGATGAAAGTTACAGGGCCAGGGCAAACACAAGGTGCATCCGGCACAAAAAAATCGGGCAAGACCGAAAGGAGCGACAGCAATTTCGGTGACTTTATGACATCGGGGGCGACGGCCTCGGAGTCGGCGCAGGCCACGCAGTCCATTGGCACGGTTGATAGTCTGCTGGCTCTTCAGGGAGCTGAAAGCCCGACGGAAGGGGCTGCGCGCAAGCGTATGAAACGCCGTGCAGGGGTTATTCTCGATGAGCTGGAAAAGGTAAGGATTTCTATGCTGACGGGTGGGATGACCGTAGGGCATATGATTGATATTGCAGATGTTATCGCCTCGCACCGCGAAAAAATCAGCGATCCCGCCTTGACCGACATCATGGACGAAATAGATTTACGCGCACAGGTTGAGCTGGCCAAGATGCGGATGGCGCTGGACTCGCGGGATTAAAACGCCAAATCGGGCTTTTTAGTTGTTTTCCAGCCGATCCGTGCTTATATTTCATTGTTTCAAAGGATTGAAGGAGGTTTTTTCAGTGAGTTCCAAAGCAAACGCTACCCCTGATAACGTAACTGTTCCCGCCAACTATGACCCGGAAAAGGACAAGAAGGGATTTATGAATCCTGTCATGCTCCAATATTTCCGTCAGCAGTTGATTGATTGGCGGTCTGAGTTGCTGCGGGAATCAAAGGAAACGATCCAGATCACGCTTCAGGGAACCGAGCTTCAGAAACCTGATATTGCCGATCGTGCCTCGGCTGAAACCGATCACGCGCTGGAGCTTCGGACTCGCGACCGCGAACGTAAATTGATCTCCAAGATCAATCAGGCGTTGGAGCGGATCGAGCAGGGTGAGTACGGGTATTGCGAGGAAACCGGCGAGCCGATTACCGTTGGCCGTTTGAAGGCGCGTCCGATTGCTACGCTTAGCCTTGAGGCACAGGAACGCCATGAGCGTTTGGAGCGTACGCAGCGGGACGATTGAGATTATCCGGTTTCAACTCCTCTCCCTAGATCCCGAGCGAAGCCGACGGATCTTAAATCAATAGGATAAACCAAAGATCCCTCGGCTTCGCTCGGGATGACAGTGTGTTTTTGTTTTCAAATGACTGGTAAATAGCTTAAAAAAAACCGGCCCACGAGGGGCCGGAGGGGGAGTTGGGTAAAACCTCTTTAAGCAAGTAACTCAACGTAAGTCAGAAATATTCTACGCGCCGGTTTCAAAAACCCTTCGCGGGTTTTTTTAGAACGGGAAAACCACGTCATAAACCTGTTGGCCATAGCGGGGTTGCTGAACATCGGTGATCTGGCCTTGGCCGCCGTACCCGATGCGTGCTTCGGCGATTTGTTCATAGGAAACCGTATTGTTGATCGTTATGTCCTGTGGGCGTATGACCCCCTCGATGGACAGGATACGCTTTTCGAAATTAACGCGCACTTCCTGCTGGCCGTGGATAACCATGTTGCCGTTGGGCAATATTTGTGTGACCAGCGCGGCCAGTTGCAGTTCAACCTCTTCCTTGCGGTCGACGGAGCCTGATCCCCTGTGCCCGGATGTCGCGCCGCCTGCAACAAGATTGGTATTGTCCACGTCATGCGGCAGGATATTGTCGAGTTTGTTCTCAAGGCCTAAAAGGCTGTTTAGGGAGGCGCCTTCCTCGCTGGAGCGCGTGCGCTCTGTTTCATTGTCCAGTTTGGCCTGATCGTCGATGTTAATCATTACGGTGATAATGTCACCGACATCCGCAGCGCGTTGATCTTTGAAAAATGTTTTGCGGTCGGAAGCCCAGAGGGAATTTTTTTCCTGCCGCACGTTTTTCGGGGCGGGCATGGGTAGGCTGACCGGGGTGTAGCCTGCTTGTGTGGTTGGATTAGCGATGGAGGTCATCTCAGGAGCCTTGCCGATATTGTTCAGGCGATCCACCGATCCGCAGCCGCTCAGGAGTAAAAGAACTGTTAGCCCGGCGCAGGTCGTTACGTTGAATGTTTGTTTCCCGATGATGTCTTTACCCTGTGTCATAGTGCTACCCGTTTGTTGTTGCGCGTTAGAAACTATTGATCGTGACTTCTTTGCTGGCCGTAACAATCCCTTCGATTGTCTTGTTGCTGGCGGGATTGACGATACGGATGGTGTCGCCCTTAGCCCCAGCTTCCATGGCTTTGCCGCTGGCGGTCAGTGTCATGCCGCCCTGTTGGAACAGCATGGTGACGATGTCGCCGCGTGCGATGATTTCCGGTGCTTCGATGTCGATGGCATTTAAGGGTTTGCCCGGATTGGTCATGCGGCGCGGTGTCATGCCGATAATATCTTCGGCGTGCAGAACCATTCCGGCGCGTAAATCTGTTTCTTTGATTTCCATCAGGTCAAGATCGCGTTCGCCGATAATGTCGCCGGCCTTGAGCGGGGCGCGCAGGACGGGCACGTCCACGAGCTTTTGAATTGTTCCGGTGATTTTAACTTTTTTCAGGGGGCTTTGAATCGAAGGGGCGAAGGCCATGGCTTCGAACCATCCGGTCTGTGGTTTGATCTTTATATCGCTAATTTCCACGGCCGGTGCGGTATCGTGCGGTAGGATAATTTGCGCGGTGCTATCGGGGAATAAAATTTTATATTTTCCTGATACGCCCTCTGTCTCCAGCCCGGCGCGCAAAGAGTCTTCGATCATGGAGCGGTCAACGATCGACGCTGCGCGGGTGATAACCACCTGTTCGGCGTTGTTGGCCGGACGCCAGGGCAGGTCTAGTGCCATGGCGATACGGAGCAGGGTGCGGGCGTTTAAAACCATTTCTTGTCCGGGGCGGGGCGAAATGCCTAGAACCTTGTCCCTGTTTTCGGATAGGCCCTCGAATACGTCGCCAAGGGTCACGGTGTCGGCGGTGACAACAGCCGTAGGCTTTAAGGTGATGGCCGAGGCAACCCGGGGCAGGATGATAACGCCCGCTAGAGCGATCATAACCATGACAAGAACCAGAACTGTTTTCCTGACGATCATTTTACCCTCTCTTATCGAAGTTGCGTGATGGTCTGAAGCATTTCATCGCTGGTGGAGATGACGTTGGAGTTCATCTCGTAAGCGCGCTGCGCCGTAATCAGCATGGTGATTTCTTCAACCACGTTGACGTTCGAGGCTTCCAGTGCGGATTGCCGAATTGCGCCAAGCTCGTTGGTTCCGGGGTTGCCTGTCGTTGGTGATCCGGAGGCATCGGTTTCAAGCAACAAATTGTCGCCGATGGCTTCGAGGCCGGCCGGGTTCACGAAATTCGCAAGCTGCAACTGGCCGACGACTGAGGAGGCAGATTGGTTCGCAAGATTGACGCTGACCTGTCCGTTGGCATCGATATTGATGGCGGTGGCGTCGGCGGGAATGCTGATGCCCGGATCAACGATGTAGCCCTGAACGGTCACGATTTCACCGTTTTCGTTCATCTGGAACGTGCCGTCGCGGGTGTAGGCGATGTCGCCGTTTGGTCTTTGGATTTGGAAGAATCCCTCGCCGGTGATAGCAACATCAAGCGGGTTTTCCGTGATTCGGATCGCGCCTTGCCCATGCTCGCGGTAAACCCCGGCGGTACGTACACCAAGTCCAAGCTGGATACCGGAGGGGACGATTGTGCCCGAGTCGGATGATGTGCTGCCGGGGCGGGTGATGTTCTGGTAGATCAAATCCTGGAACGAGGCGCGGCGGCGTTTATAACCGCTGGTCGTCATGTTGGCGATGTTGTTGGAAATTACATCCACGTTGGTTTGCTGAGCCAGCATCCCCGTCGCGCCTATATCAAGTGATCTCATCATGGTCGTCTCTCCTTAAAATTTATCAGCTTTGCCGTGTCAGGCGTTGGATTGCGGTTTGCAGGCGTTCATTTTCGTTTTGCAGGATTGTTTGCATCGACTGGAAATTCCGCAGCGTATCGATCATGCGTGTGATTTCAATCACGGCCAGAACATTCGATCCTTCAATTTGCCCTTGCATGACGCGGGTGTCTTCGGCGGGAATTGCCGGATCATCTGTCGTATAGAGATTATCGCCGTAGGGCTTGAGATTTTGGGGGTTCTCGAATTCGGCGATCATAATCTGGCCGATTTGGCCTTCCTGATTCGAGATGATGCCGCTTGTATCAATTTTAATACCCGTTGAATTGGTCGGCAGGCTTAAGGGCGATCCGCCCGCATCGGCAACCGGGTGACCCGATTGCGTGACCAGTGTGCCGTCGGCGGTCATGGCGAAATTCCCCGCCCGCGTGTAATAGGTCTTGCCGCCCGGCCCGACAACGCCGATAAAGCCGGGGCCTTCGAGGGAAATATCGAGCGGGTTGCCCGTCGTGTGGACGGGGCCGGGGTGAGTATTCTTGTATTCTCCCTTGTCGTAGACGAAGGACAGGGGATCGTCGCCGCCTCTGGGATCTGATAAATGCTCGGCGAACAGGAGATTTTGGGCGCGGTATCCCGGCGTGTTCACGTTGGCCACGTTGTTGGCGATGATGTCCATGTTGTTCTTCAGGACAACCTGCCGTGATAACCCGAGGTAAATCGTATTTTCCATGAGTATGGTTCCTTGAATACCCAGTTGTTCAGGGGAAGAAGTTGCACATGCTGTGCCAATAAATAAATCACAGTAAAAACAGTCGGTTACAGGGGTGATGCTTGTGGATTTGCAGGTGGTGACGGTAAAAATATCCGGGTGACGAATATCCGGCGCGGCAATTTTTTCCATGATCTGTTGTGGATAAAGTCTGACCCGTTAGACGGAGGAGAGGATTTGTTCTATACTCTGGGTCATCCGTATTCCTGAAAAATCCCGAGAGCGATTATCCATGGCCAAGGCGAAAAAAGAAGAACCCAAAGACGAAGACGACAAGGGCGCTGAAAAAACCGAGGGTGGCGAAGGCGGAGGCGAGGGCGCGGAAGGTGCTCCGGAAGCCGCTGGGGGATCGAAGCTTAAAAAAATAATTCTTTTTGTTGTTGCGCCTCTGGTGTTGTTGGGTGGTGCTGGGGCAGGGCTTTATTTCACAGGGATTCTGGACGGGCTGCTTGGAAAAGGGGAGGCCGTTGAAGAAGGCGAAGCCGCCGATGAAGGTGAGGGCGGCCATGGTGAAAAGAAAGAGGCCAAGAAAAAAGAAGGCGGCCACGGTGAAGCTAAAAAGGGCGGTCATGGCGAGGGGGCTGCGGGGGGAAGTGAGTCGTTTGTCGTGATTCCGACGATGATCGTCAATCTGAACAGCGACGATGGTACGCCGCGTTATTTGCGCTTGAGCGTTCAGCTTGAACTGGATGATACGGCCGATAAGGCGGCGGTCGAGGCGATTATCCCGAAGGTGGTGGATCAGTTCCAGACATATCTGCGTGAGTTGCGGGTGCGCGATCTGCGCGGGTCGGGCGGTATTTACAGATTGCAGATGGAATTGCTCTGGCGCGTCAATCAGGCCGCCGCGCCCGCCGAGATCAAGGATGTCCTGTTTCAGGAAATATTGATCCAGTAGTGATATAATGGCAAAACGGCACAGGTTTTGCGTATATAAAGATAGAGACACAGGTATGCAGGCAGAACGATGAGCGAAGTGGCTGATCCAGAACTTGAAAATATGACCGAGGCCGAACGAGCCATGCTCGCCGCTATGGATGGTGGGGATGGCGATGCTGTGCCTGCGTTCGACGGGAACGACGAGGGCGGCGGTACGCGGATCCTTAATCAAGAGGAAATCGACAGTCTTCTCGGGTTTGATGACGATAGCGGGGCAACCAAAAGTTCCGGCGTTATGGCGTTGGTTAATTCGGCGATGGTCAATTACGAGCGTCTGCCGATGCTCGATATTGTCTTTGATCGCCTTGTGCGCTTGATGTCCACGAGTTTGCGGAATTTGACGAGCGATAACGTCGAGGTCTCCCTCGATCAGGTTTCAACGGTGCGCTTCGGCGACTACATGAACTCTATTCCCTTGCCGGCTATGTTATCCGTCTTCAAGGCCGAGGAGTGGGACAATAATGGTCTGTTGATGACGGACAGTGCTCTGATTTATTCCATTGTTGATGTTTTGCTTGGTGGGCGGAAGGGGACGCCCGCTATCCGGATTGAGGGACGCCCCTATACCACCATAGAAACCAAGCTGGTTGAAAAGATGGTTCAGGTGACGCTGTCGGATTTGTCCTCTGCCTTTGACCCCTTGTCTCCGGTCAGTTTTACTTTAGACCGGATGGAAACCAACCCGCGCTTTGCCACGATTACGCAATCGGGTAATGCCTGCGTTCTGGCGCGTCTTCGTGTCGATATGGGTGACCGGGGTGGACGGGTGGAAATTTTGATTCCTTATGCAACGCTGGAGCCGATCCGTGAGCTCCTCCTCCAGATGTTCATGGGGGAAAAATTCGGACGCGATTCTATCTGGGAAAACCACCTGACTCAGGAACTTTATAAAACCGATGTTCAGCTTCAGGCGATTTTAGGGGAGGTTACCATTCCTCTTGGCGATATGTTGCGGTGGAAAGTGGGTAGTCAGGTTATGTTGAATACAACCACCGAGGACGAATTGGAAATACGTTGCGGGAGTTTCCCTATGTTCGTCGGCCCGGTCGGCCAGAAGCAGGGTAATATTGCCGTCCGGATTGAAACTTATATCCCCCCTGAAAAGAAAGATGAGTAATTAGGTATGCATATTCTGAGTCTTCTTCTTGATGTCGCTGTGTTGATAGGTCTCGGGTTTACAATATTTTATTGCCTGAAGCTGTCCAAAAGCATGAATAATTTCCGCCAACACAGAGGGGAGATGAACAAGCTGATTGAAATTCTCTCGAAGAATATTGATGAAGCGTTGCGTGCCATTGATGGCTTGAAACTGGCAGGGGATAAATCGGGAAGGGAATTGCAAAAAACAATAAACGATTCAAGGGCGATGGCGCAGGAGCTTCAGATTATAAATCAATCCAGCAATAACCTCGCCAGTCGCCTTGAAGGGTTGACAGATAAAAGCATGATCGTGTCTCAGGGGTTTGTAAAAGAAGAATCTTTTGAGGTTGAGCGTGAAAAATCCTACGGCTCCAGAAAAGCTGTGGAAGACGCACCGTCTTTTGCAATTCAGGATCGGGAATATTATGAAGAGGACGAGGGCGGGTCGGGTTATGCCGAGGAGTTTGATGACGGCGACCGCGAGCCCGTCCAGAGTCAGGCGGAAAAGGAATTGCTCGACGCGCTGCGTAAAAACAAGAAACCATCGGGACGCGGAGTTTTTTAGGACATGAGTTTAACGCATATTAAAATTCTGCCGCTTCTGGTTGTCGTGGCCATGCTGGCTTTTTCGGTCAGGTTGGCCGAGATCGTGCAGGGGGTTTCAGCGCTGCCTGGCGCGGCCATGGCCGCCGCCGAGAAGAAGGAGGCCGAAGCGAAAGAGGACGCCCCAAAAGAAGATGGTGAAGCCGCGCCGCATGAACCCGATCAGGGGGAATTAAAGCCCGCAGAATTCAACATCGAGGATGACACAGCATCCAAACCCGAAGACAAACAGGAAGCCGATGCAAAACACGGGGAGGCAAAGCCCCTGACCGCAGAGGACAAGCCCCCGGCCGTCGAAACGCCTGGGTGGGTTGATTCCGAGGATTCTGATACCCAGTTTTCGACTGTCCGTCACGAGCTTTACGATAATCTCGCCCAAAAGCGGGAAGCCCTCGATAAACGCGAAGGGGAAATGGTGGCGCGGGAAGCCTTGATG
>JBASFN010000090.1:0-25127 GCA_049653045.1 Alphaproteobacteria bacterium | reverse complement strand
AAGTCGAAGCGGCCTAGAGATCAAGCCTTGTCCGCTTGCGGGACTTCCATTGAACTATTGCCTTCATCTGCGGTGAATCCATCGCCATAAGATAGAATGTCAGGCGAAGCCTCCGGCTTTACCATCGGCTTTTCTTCTGAAGCTACTGTATGCATCACCGTATCGAGTCCGCCCTGCAACGCCAGAGCAGCCTCCGCCGGTTTTTTTGTGCCCAGCATGTCCCGATACCGAGACAATTTATTTTTAAATCGGCTAAAAATATTATCGATCTGAAAGCTTTTTCTCTCAAGACTTTGCTGTATATCCTGAACCGTATCAGCCTCCGGCATCCGGCCAGATGTCAATGTCTGTTCGTGAACATCCATGCGAGCCTTAACTTCCGCAAGTTCATTTTTATATTTCTGTGCAATCGGCCTGAAAGCCTCCGCCTCCTCACCGTCCAACTGCTCCAGCACTTCATCAATACTATCTTTGACGGCGCGATATTTGTCCTTAACCACCTGCAGCAAAACCCCGACCTCAAACAATGCCTCAAACGCCCGGCGCATCACCTCCAGAAAGCGGCGAATGTAATCATATTTTTCCTCAGCCTCCAGACCCTGCATCTTTTTGCCCTTAATGGCATATTTAGAAACAAGCGTCGTCGGCGTAATCATACACAGCATTTCCCCTGTATCCTCAAACGCTATCTCATGTTGCAGCCTGATAAAATCACGAAGCCACCGAGGAAGACGCTCGGGATTGTTGGCAACGGCGGCGGCCTCAGCATCCGAAACAACCTCATAGGGGTTTTCAAACCCCTCCCTGTCAGGCATATCAACATAAATCTGGAGCTTTACGATGTCTTTGACAGTCAAAACGGTCTCGGCAGCGCGGCCATACTCCCCATCAATCCGGGACAGCGAATTTTCAAACATTCCATCCATAATCGCCCGCCTTTAGCACAAAAGTCACAACCCATGATATTTTACAAAATTAGTTAATAAAAGGTTAAAATCCAGAAAAAATATAAAGCCGGAACGCCTTCCTGAACCCTGCGCTTTTGAGTATGATAACCACAAGACAAGCACACCATCACGACAGGGCTTTATGCGCCATTTTCTTGTATCATCCGTTATTGCCCTTGCGATCAGTGCCTTAAACCTGCCTGCGTTTGCCGCCATGGGCGCTGTAAACGATGTCAGCAAGAATATGGGAATGTCACCTCACAAGGCTCTCTACGACATCAAACTGGCCGGAGTCAAAAGCGGGGCGCAAATCCTGAATATCAGCGGCCAAATGGTTTTTGAATGGCAACCCTCCTGCGACGGCTGGCTATCCACGCACCGCTTTAACCTGTTGTACGAATACGCCGACAGCGAACCGATGATGATCGCTAGTGACTTTAACGTGTTTGAGTCCTTTGACGGCAAGACGCTGGATTTCACATCCCAGCGCAAACGCAACGGCCAGCTTTTTGAAGAATTCATGGGGAACGCAACTCTCGACGAGACCGGCCAGGGAAAGGCGGTCTATTCCCGCCCAGACGGCCTTGAATTCCAACTAAAACCAAACAGCCTGTTTCCAACAATGCATACGATCAGAATGCTGAATGCCATCAAGAACAAGGAAAAATTTTTCCACTCCAGCGTATTCGACGGCGCGGACGAAGAAGGGCCTGTTGAAATCAACGCTTTTATCGGCAAATCCGTTACACCGACCTTCTCGGAAACCACCGCCAAAAATATAAATGCCGACCTGGTAAAACCATCGGCACATACGATCCGGCTGGCCTTTTTCCCCCTCAGCCAGAACGCGCCCTCACCGGATTACGAAATGAATATCGACCTTCACGACAATGGCGTTATCAGCAGCATGTTCATTGACTACGGGAACTTCAGTATTACCCAGAAACTACGCGCCCTTGAGCCACTAAAAAGCGCGTGCCCATCGGAGTCCCTGCAACAATAACCTGTTCTCTTTATGCCTGAAAATCTATATAATATAAGCAGTTAGGAAAGTAGTCCGATTCTGTCGGCTGGGGGGAAATTGAGTACAGAAACCGCAACGGAAAAAACCGTTCTGATCGTTGAAGACAACGAATTGAACATGAAGCTTTTCCACGATCTTCTGGAGGCTCATGGCATCAACACGATTGAAACACGCGACGGACGTCAAGTTCTGGAAATAGCCCGCGAACACAAACCCGATCTAATCCTGATGGACATCCAGCTTCCGGAAATTTCAGGACTTGAAGTAACAAAACTGCTGAAGGCGGATGAAGAACTGCGCAGCATTCCGGTGATCGCCGTCACCGCCTTTGCCATGAAGGGCGACGAACAAAAAATCCGCGAAGGCGGCTGCGAGGACTATATTTCCAAGCCCATTTCGGTTTCAAAATTTATTGAAGTCATTGAAAATTATTTAAAGAAAAAATCAACCTGAACACAGGAATAAACCATGTCCGCACGCGTGCTGGTCGTCGATGATATTTTACCGAACGTAAAGCTGCTGGAAGCCAAACTGACCAGCGAGTATTACGAGGTTCTGACCGCCTCCAACGGCAAAGAAGCCCTGGAAAAAGTTGCCACGCTCAGCCCCGATCTCGTGCTGCTGGACGTAATGATGCCAGGAATGGACGGGTTCGAGGTCTGCACCCGCATCAAGCAAAACCCCCTGCTCGCCCACATCCCGGTGGTAATGGTAACCGCCCTGACCGATACAGAGGACAAGGTACGCGGACTTGAATCCGGTGCCGATGATTTTCTCAGCAAACCCATCAACGATATTGCCCTGATGGCACGAGTGCGCTCCCTCGTGCGTCTGAAAATGGCTTTGGACGAATGGCGCGCCCGCGAACACACCGCCAACGATCTGGGTGTTGTCGAAAAATCCTCCACAGTCATGTCTGAATCTGTGGAAAAAGCACATATCCTCGTCGTCGAGGATAAGGATTTTGAACAACGTAAAGTCCAAGACACACTAACTCGGGATAACGACACCACGACAATCGCGGAAACCGGTATGAAGGCAATGGAGTTGGTTGCCCTGCATAATTTCGATGTTCTGATCGTCAGCCTTAACCTTGCCAATGAAGACGGCTTGCGCCTGTGCTCCCACCTCAAATCCAATGAGCGAACGCGCTCAACCCCCATCGTAATGATCGGCAGCGAGGAAGACATGCCGCGCATCGCGCATGGCCTTGAAATCGGCGCCCATGATTACATCCTAAGGCCTGTGGATCGCAATGAATTACAGGCTCGCGTCAGGACACAAGTACGCCGCAAACGTTTTCAAGAACGCCTGCGCTCTACCTACGAGGTCAGCCTCTCCATGGCACTGACCGACAGCTTAACAGGATTATATAATCGGCGTTACCTCGAAGTTCACCTTGAAAAACTTCTCCAAAAAAATCACGAATTAAAAAAATCCCTCGCCGTTCTGATCGTCGACATAGACCATTTCAAAAAAGTGAACGACACCTACGGCCACAATGTCGGCGACGAGGTTCTTAAAATATTCGCCCAACGGTTACTCGGAAATCTCCGAAGCTTTGACCTTGTCGCCCGCCTCGGCGGCGAGGAATTCGTTGTAATCCTGCCCGACGTATCCGAACAAAGGGCATGGATGGTGGCGGAGCGTCTAAGAGCCTCCATCGCCGACGTTCCCTTCACCGTCAGCGCGCCAGAGGGACAAATCACGGTAACAACCTCCATCGGGGCGGCCTTGATCGATCACGGCCCACACACAAAACAAGAAGTTCTGGAACGCGCCGATAAATACCTATACGAAGCCAAGAGCGGCGGCAGGAATTGCTGCGTTTTTGAAGGCAAGGGCAAGCTGAACCCCGAAGAATTCAAAGAGGCACAACGCCAATTTATCGAATAAGACACTTGAATTTTATAAAGCGTCCAGTATCTATTACTTGAAATAATTGATTAAAGGATAACCCATGGCAAACCATCCCCCCTCTTCCGCAGACCCCGAACAGATCCGCAATGCCCAAGATATGTGGAATAACGTAACGCAAGCCGCTAAATGGAGCGTTTTGGGCATCGTTTTAATCATGGCCGGCCTCGGCGCGATCTTCATAGACTGGTAAAAACTTAATTCTTTTCATGTAAAACTGAATTATAATGGCGGGAGGGGTGAAATTCCGTTCAAATGCCTGTCGTCTGCACTAGAAAATTTATGCCTTTCTTGTTCGCGCTTTGCCTGACCGCGGGGCTGCTCGTGTCTGTGGCCGCCCACGCACAAATCACGAAAACGGCTCGTCTTGAACTAAACGACCATCAAGACCGTATTCTTATAGGGCCGAATATCTATGTCACCCGGGACGAAGAACGACGCCTGAACGAACAGATCGTCGCCAATCGCCATGAAAACAATCTGCGGGGAGCAAAACAGGATTCTAACGTCCTGAATCTCGGCCTCTCCTCCGCACCGGTATGGCTTGTATTTTCCGTGACGAATAACTCGGCCAGCGAGGATTGGATACTTGATTTCGGAAGCCTGACCGATGGCCGGATGGGATTTGTTAAAAACATCCTCGTCAAAAACCAAACCAGAGGGGAAATATTCACACGCACACCGGATGACATGCTGGAAAATGGCATATCCCTCGACAAACTTCAAAAAACGGCCACCCCGGTCAAAATAGGCATGGGAAAAACGGAGATGTTTATCATCTCCATAGAGGCAACGGGCAGAATTCCCGCAACATTCTCGCCCAGCTTGATGAAAGCTGAAAAGTATATCAAGGCGAGCACCTCCCTTAATTTAATCGACTTTATACTTCTTGTTTTCTTTGTTGCTGCAATCGCCTTCTTTTTGAGCGCGGCGTATCTGGAAAAAATTCCCCGTCTCGGAGTATTTTCCCTCTATTACGCCCTGCACATGGGGCTGTTTATTTTCTGGGACTCCATGTTCTACGTATCGCTGCCCTTTGCCAGCGACCTTGCGGCGCTTCTCTTTCCGGTCTGTTTTTTATCAGGAATTGTCCTCACATGGACCTTTCTTGAAATCAGCCAAGAGGACTACAGCGACAATGCCCTTGTCATGTCATTGGGATCCATTGTTGTCTTCAGTGCCTTGATTGCCGTGGTGCTTCCCGGCGACCCCACCTCACTCGATAATCTCCTAATATTCCTGCCTCCGGCTTTGGGTATGCTGGCTTTAACAGGACTATCCTTCAACCACGCACAACAGGGAAAATTCTCGGGGCACTTTATCGCGGCCGGATGGGCGACCTCCTTTATCGGCGTCATCATCTCCTTTCTGTCTTCTACGCAAACCATCGGAAGTAACACCCTGTTTCTAAATGCCTACTGGTTCTCCCTCATCATTCAGGCCTTATTTTTCTGCGGCGGCGTATCGAAGATGATCCAGAAAAAACACGAAGAAGATCGTGCCGCAATTTCCCGCGAAAGCCGTGCCGCACAGTCCCTTGCCCGCCTAAAACAATCCAAGGAAACCGCCGATCAAGCACGCCTTTTGCGCGTTATCGAACGCGAGCGTGAATTGATGGCCGACCTGCGGGAACAGGAAATCAAGCGCACGGAGGAAATGCGCGAAGCCAAAGAAATCGCCGACCGGGCAAACCGGGCAAAATCAGCCTTTCTGGCCGTGGTCAGCCACGAAATCCGTACGCCAATGACCGGGATCATGGGAATCCTAAGAATATTAAAAGACACCCGGATGAGCCGCGAACAAAACGATTATCTCCAAACCATCCAGAAATCGAGCGAAACCATGATGGCTTTGCTGAATGACATTCTCGATTTTGAAAAAATAGAAAGCGGCAACATGGAGATGGAAGAAATAAGCTTCGACCTCCCCAAACTGGTTCAAGGCGTTATCACCCTTATGTCCGGACATGCGGCAGATAAAAGAGTCTCACTTACAGCAGATATTCCACAAAATTTCCCTGCCTTGCTCATGGGAGACCCGACGCGATTGCGCCAAATATTGCTAAACCTCATCAACAACGCGATTAAATTCACAGAAAACGGAAAAGTAACCCTCCGCCTGCGCGCAACACGCCTTGACAGCAAACAAACCGGCGTCCATGGCGACTACGAGGTCTATTTCGGGGTTGAAGATACGGGGATCGGCATATCGGAAGAGGCGCAGCACAAACTTTTCAATCCCTTTGAACAGGCTGATGCGTCCGTCTCTCGTAAATACGGCGGGACAGGTCTTGGCCTCGCTATCTGCCAAAGGCTTGTCACCGCAATGGGCAGCTCCATTCGCGTAACCAGCGAACTCGGATCAGGCAGCACGTTCTTTTTCTCCCTGCTGATGAACAAAGGGGAGAGCAGCCTAAACGAAAATGAGAAAATCACTTACGGCAAAACAACACCCAAAACGCCACCGATGCGTATTCTTGCCGTCGAGGACAATGAAATAAACAGAAAGGTTTTACAAGGCATTCTCGAAAAAGAAGGCCACAGTGTCGCTCTCGCCGATAGCGGGGAAATGGCACTCGATCTTTTTAGCAGGGGCGCATTCGACGTCATCCTTATGGACATCAACCTCAGCGGCATGAACGGACTGGAAACAACCCATATTATCCGTTCAATGCCGGATCGCCGAGCGCGAACAACACCCATCATTGCCCTGACGGGAAATGTCGCAGAAGAAGATGTTCAATCTTTTTACAAGGCGGGCATAAACGGATTTGTTGGAAAACCGATTGACTACGAACTCCTTATGTCGATTTTGGCCGATATTCACAGCGGCGCAATTCAGGTTTTAGAAAATGACCCCGATTACGAAGAAGATATACCATCGAAAAAAGAGGAAGAACTCGCCCCGATTCAAAAATTCCTCGAAGAACAAGAACAAGTAAAATCAGCCCCCGCCAAAGACTTTGGAAATGTTTTCGACATAAAAATGATGGAGAATCTTTTACACTCCCTCGGCAAACAACAGGTCGAAGAACTCTTGGACGGATTCATCCTGAAGATGGATGAAATTGTCACCACCTTGGAACAGGATTCCTCATCCGGAAACATAAGCGGCGTTTACGACCGCGCCCATGAACTCAAAGGCATGGCCGGAAATTTTGGCATGAAGGAAATCGCCGGAATTGCGGCAATGATCGAACGAGACGCGCAAAGGAAAAACATTCACACGGCGGAGATTGCAAAACTGCCAGCCTCCGCCGCACGCACAAAAAACGCTATCCAGACATGGATAAGCGGGATTTAAATTTATCCGACGATTTCGGAATCCTTAAAGAAATACGCAATTTCAATTTTCGCGTTTTCTAAACTATCGGAACCATGCACCGAATTCTCACCGATGCTCAAGGCATATTCCTTGCGGATCGTACCGGGCGCGGCGTCTTTCGGATTGGTGGCGCCCATAACCTCACGGTTTTTAGCCACGGCGTTCTCGCCCTCCAAAACCTGAACCACAACGGGGCCGGCACTCATCATCTCGGTCAACTCACCAAAAAACGGACGCTCCTTATGCACCGCGTAAAACCCCTGCGCCTGCTCAAGGCTCATCTTGATGCGCTTTTGCGCGACGATACGAAGGCCTGCGCCCTCCAGCTTGGCATTCACCGCCCCCGTCAAGTTACGGCGGGTAGCATCAGGTTTAATAATTGAAAATGTGCGTTCGAGGGTCATAAGCTAAAATCCTTTAAATTAGTAATATTTCGTGCAGCTTTATACCCGCCCAGCCCAGCTAACACAATAAAAGAAATCACTAAAATTTGCATTATGTTAACAAAGATGGTACATTTCCCCTCGCTAATCTAAAATGTTTTGGTGACACAATGAAAAAGTCAGATCACGAAAGAGCGGAAACGGCCTCATCTCACGGCCAGCAACTCGCTTCACGTGCGGAAAAGTTCCTGCGCGCCTTCTTGAGGGAACATTTGGATCTCAATCCCGATGCCTATGTTGCACCAGAAAGCTGGGACGAAGACGCCAGATCATCTAAAGTTCTTAAAAGAGGCCCCAAAAAAGACGCGCCGCGCATACGGGAGAAAATGGCGGAACAAGGAAAGCCGATTGAAGATATTCCCGATGCCACAAGATTCACTGTCATATTCAATGACGCGGCCACGATACATGCGCTGAGAAGATTACTACCCAGATTCGATCAAAAAAACACAAGACTGACAAGAGATTGGGAAGACGCTGGCGTCCGTCTTGTTGAATACGAAGATAATTTTTTCAAACCCAAGAAACATGGCTATAGGGGCTTTGATTTTAAATTTAGAATAGGCATACCGAATAAAGGTTGGTCTGGAATATGCGAAGTCATTTTCATCCATGAACACATGAGAGAATCATACAGATTAAGCCGCGCCCTCTATGAAGGAATTCGAAAAATCAGAGCCGCCAAGGCATCAGGAAAGGACATTTCAGAAGCAGATAGCAGAAAAATCGAGCAAGACACCGAAATTCTGCACCTGCTATATGACAGAGACATGCAGGATGAAGAATACGATCTTTCTTCTCTGATTGGAAACCAAGCCGACATCGACCACTTTGAATCCGAAATCAATAACAGAGAAGGAAAAACAACAAGAAAACCTTCAAAATCATTACGCGGAATGAATACACCATGGGAATGGAAAGCGGAAAACTGCGAGCCTGAAATCTAACCCGCCAACGCTTGCTCTATCTTCCCCACCGCGTCATTCGCAGCATTGGCATTCGGACCGCCCGCCTGCGCCATATCAGGCCGCCCGCCGCCGCCCTTCCCGCCCAGCGCCTCCGCACCGATTTTAACGAGATCAACGGCACTGATTTTTCCGGTTAAATCGCTCGTAACCGCAACAACCAACGAAGCCTTCCCCTCATCGGTTGAAATGAGCGCGATAACACCGGAACCAAGCTTAAGCTTCAAATCATCCGCCATCGGCTTCAAATCTTTCGCCGGAAATCCTTCCAAAACTTTGCCGATAAACTTAACGCCGCTGATCGTTTTAACATCACCATCGCCCGTTGAATCTGTGGCGGATTTACGACGTAGATCTGAAATTTGTTTTTGCAGCATTTTAATATGGGCAATTAAATCAGCCTCATCATTCTCTACAACGATCAAATCTTTCCCACCCAGGGATTCAAGTTCACTGCGTAATTTTATAGTGTCGGCTTTAAGTTTTTTAATGACATCTTGCTGCGCTTGCGCCTGATTTGCCAAATAATCATCTATACGATCACCCGTCAAAGCCTCAACACGACGCACACCAGACGAAAGAGACCCTTCAGAAATTATCTTAAAACGGCCAATATCCCCCGTGCGCCGCACATGCGTCCCGCCGCAAAGCTCAACGGAGAAATTTTTATTCGCATGCGGCAATTTAGTACCCATGGAAACAACACGCACCTCATCATCATATTTCTCGCCGAACAAGGCCATCGCCCCACTTTCCCGCGCCGCATCCAGGGGCATCACCCGCGTGACAACCTCGGTATTGGCGCGTATTTCGTCATTCACAATCGCCTCAATCTTCGCCAGTTCATCGCTACTGATAGGTTTATTGTGGCTGATGTCAAAACGCGTCCGCCGCTCATCCTGAAGCGACCCCTTCTGCGCAACATGATCCCCAAGCGTCTGCCGCAGCGCCTCATGCAGCAAATGCGTAGCGGAATGGTTAGCACGGATAGCAGCGCGGCGGGCGTGATCGACTTTAAAATCTCCAGCCTCGCCCAAAGTAACCAGACCTTTTTTTACTATTCCAATATGAACCCAAAGACTACCTAATACTTTTTTTGTATCCGTTATTTCTATTTCTCCAGTTTCAGTTTTAATAGTTCCAGTATCTCCGACTTGTCCGCCAGATTCGGCATAAAAAGGCGTTTGATTTGCAACTAAAGCAACTGTCTCTCCTTCATTAGCACCGCCGCCACGTTTTCTTCTAACACCATCAACGACAATTGCATTTATTTGCCCCTGAACAATTTCTGTTTCATATCCTAGAAACTCTGTAGGCCCGAATTCTTCCAATATCTCAAACCAAATCGCTTCATCACCAGCATCTCCAGAGCCTTTCCAACTTTTCCTGGCTTGAATCTTTTGAGATTCCATTAAAGCCTCAAAACCTGCCACATCGACTTTGATGCCTTTGGCTTTCAGCGCATCTTGCGTGAGGTCGAGCGGAAACCCATACGTATCATAGAGTTTAAACGCCACATCCCCCGCAAGAACCCCGCCCTTCGTCAGATTTTTCGTTTCCTCATCCAGCAACTTGATCCCGCGATCCAGCGTCACCTTAAACCGCTCCTCCTCCGTCTTCAGCGTTTCAGTAATAAGCGTCTCTGCCCGCTTCAACTCCGGATAAGCCTGCCCCATCATCGACAGCAATGTCGGAAACAACCGATGCATCAGAGGCTCCTTCGCCCCCAGCAAATTCGCATGCCGCATCCCGCGCCGCATAATCCGGCGCAGCACATAGCCTCTACCTTCGTTCGACGGCATCACGCCATCGGCCAGCAAAAACGCGGAGCAGCGCAAATGATCGGCAATCACACGATGACTCGGCGCATCTTTCCCGTCCGGCAAAACACCCGTCAAATCGGCAGAGTGCTCGATAATATTCCGCAGCAAATCAATATCATAATTCGTAACCTTTCCCTGCATGAGTGCAGCAGTGCGCTCAAGGCCAAGACCCGTATCAATCGAGGGCTTCGGCAAGGGCTTGCGGATATATCCGCCCTTCCCGTCCGGCTCCTGCTCATACTGCATGAACACGTTGTTCCAGAATTCAAGATAACGATCGCCATCTTGATCCGCACTCCCCGGAGGCCCGCCCGCAAGCTTGTCCCCCTGATCGAAGAAAATCTCAGAACACGGCCCACATGGCCCCGTATCCCCCATCATCCAGAAATTATCATTCGTATCGATGCGGATGATTTTTGAATCGGAAAAACCCGCGATTTTTTTCCAAAGGCCAGCCGCCTCTTCATCGCTGGAATGCACCGTCACCAACAATCTGTCTTTCGGCATCGCCAGATTTTTCGAGACCAGTTCCCACGCAAACGCAATCGCTTCTTCCTTGAAATAATCACCGAACGAGAAATTCCCCATCATCTCAAAAAACGTATGGTGACGGGCGGTATAGCCAACATTATCAAGGTCGTTATGCTTACCCCCGGCGCGAACGCATTTCTGGGCGGTGGTGGCGCGGGTATAGGGGCGTTTTTCCACGCCCGTAAAAACATTCTTGAACTGCACCATCCCCGAATTGGCAAACATCAAAGTCGGGTCGTTCTGCGGCACAAGCGGGCTGGAAGCCACAACATCATGCCCCTTCCCCTTGAAGAAATTCAGGAATTCAGATCGAATATCATTGACTGTTTTCATGCTACACCCCTACTTTGTGGAGTTTAAAATATACAGAGAGCCAAAAAATGCAAGAATTCTCGGTACTGGCGCACAAACTGGCCAATATTTCGGGTGAAATCGCCCGGAAGCACTTCCGCCAGCCCTTTGATGTGGAAACCAAAGCCGACAAAAGCCCGGTCACCATCGCCGACCGCGCCATTGAACAGGCCATGCGGGACATCATCGAACAGGAACGCCCCGACGACGGAATCTACGGCGAGGAATTCGGCATCAAGGAAAGCAAAAACGGCCTCACATGGGTTCTTGACCCCATCGACGGAACAAAATCCTTCGTCATTGGCCGCCCCACCTTCGGAACACTGATTGCCCTGTGCGAGAATGACAAACCAATCCTCGGCGTCATCAACCAGCCCATTTCAAAAGAACGATGGATCAACACAGGAAACGGACGCACCCTTTTTAATGACCAGCGCCCCAAAACAAGAAAATGCATCTCGCTTTCCAGAGCCGCCGCGGGCAGCACAACCCCCGCCATGTTCGCGCAAACGGGCCCCGTCTATGAACGATTTGAAAAAGAATGCAAAATGATGATCTGGGGCGGAGACTGCTATATGTACGGCCTGCTGGCCTTAGGACACATGGATATATGCGTTGAAGCCAATCTGTCGCCCTATGATTTCTGCGCGTTAGTGCCAATCGTAGAAGGATCGGGCGGCATAATGACCGACTGGAACGGCAAACCGCTCACTATAAAATCAGACGGAAAAGTCCTCGCCTGCGGCGATAAAAACCTCCACGCAGAAGCCCTCAAACTCCTGCGTTAATCCGCAGAAGCAAGGCCATAAGATCCCCCCGCCTCAAGTCCCGCATATTTCGCTGGCTTGCCCATGACAAGAGCATCAAGCGTCGGCGTTGGCTGCCCCTCGCGGAGGCTATAAATCCAATAATTCGCCAGCACCCGCCCGACATAAGCCCGCGTTTCCGAAGACGGAATTAACTCAACAAAAAGCAAAGGATCTTTTACCTTCGGCCATTGTTTTTTCCACTTGGCCAGATTACCAGGGCCGGCGTTATAAGCGATCAAGAGATAAACCAGATCGCCATTAACAGATTTATCCTTGAGGAGATTTTCAAGATATTGCTGCGCGACCTCCAGATTATCCTCCGGATTAGTCAGACTTTTCTCATCATCGATTTCCGAAGCCGTCGTCGGCAAAACCTGCATCAAACCCACCGCCCCGCTTGTGCTCTCGGCGCGGGGATTAAACCGCGATTCCTGCCGAGTAATGGCCAAAATCAAGGCCGGATCAATCTTGTACCCCTCGCCCGGCGTCCATGGAACCGTAGGATAAAGCGCGGAATCGTAATACGCACCGCCTTCATCCGAGACCATGCTGGCCATCCGCATACTCATGGAGGGCAACACGGCATGTCCCGCATAGGCCAGAAGGGCATTTCGCATCTCTTCACTCTCAAGAGGCAAACGAACAAGCTCGGATTCAGCGCGTTGGGTCTGACCCGCCGCGACCAGCGCCATCGCCCTATTACCCACATGAGTCTCCATCAGGGTTTTCTGATGATCCCGCGTAAAGGCCGGAACAGTCCAGTTAAATTGAAAATCACGCCCGAGCGAGCGCGTTGCAATCAATCCATAAAAGGTACGCGGATGTTTAATCCCGGCCTCCAGCCAATCACTCACGACTCGTACATTGCCCGCCCGCATGTGCGACCGCGCCGCCCAATAAGCGGCGGCTGCGGATGTCCAGCCCGACGCATAAGAAGATTTAGCTGTCACCTCAAAGGCCTTAGCGGCCTTGCGATACTCTGCACGCTCCCAGGCAGCAAGCCCGGCAACCCACCCCGCCATCGGCACTTTATCACCCGAACGCTTCAAACTCTGCGCGGCCAATTCAGAGGCACGTGCAGCATCGCCTGAATGAAGACTGGAAGAAGCGATTTTTGCCAAAAGCTGATCGTACTCAACCACATCAAAGGACGAAGCATTCGCCTTCAATTTTTTAAGAGCCTGCTCCGGTTCATAATCATCGGCAAGGACTGAAATCTGTTTTCTAACCGCCTCAACCGCGCTTTGCTGTTCTTCCGTGCGCTGGCGATTCGAGGCATATGTCTTGCCATAGGCAACCGTCGGATCACGGCGCGCTCCGATAACCTCCGCGCTCACCGGTTTGGCCAGTTCCGTCTTTGAACCCTCCGGACGGCGGGCTTCGGCGAGCTTATAAACTTTATCTGCATGCGGATGATCGCCATAAAGCACCAACCAATCGCGCAACTCTGGAAAACGCACCTTGTAACCCGGATGCATAAAACGCTGATACAGAACATGCCCCATCAAACGATCATCATGAAGTTTAGCGATCAAGCGATCGGCAGCCTCGACCTTGCCTTCATCCTGATAGGAGAAAATATCCTTATAAAGCTTGGCATCACTGCTGGACACGGGGCTGTCCGGATACTCGACGGGCTTAAGCGGGACGGGTTTTTCTTCCTCCGCCACCTCTTGTACGGCGACAGCATCGGAAGCAGGCGGCGCACCAAAACCTAAAAGACTTTTGGCGAAGTCCTGAACGCTCCCGCCCGAAAACAACCCGGCGGGAACAGCAGGCCCCGACACTTCGGGCTTCCGCGGCGGCACAGGCGCAGACCCTTCCGCCCCGGCCAAAACCGGAACAAACAAACAGGCCAGAATAAACACGGCAATAATCCGTTTTGTCATTACCTGTTCCAAAAAATACCGACAATATCTATTGCTGATCGCAACCAGGCTTTTCTACTGAAACCGCATTTTCTTCAGGTGTCCCAATCAAGGATTGAACCTTTTTATACCAAGCTTCGCAAGCACCATGCACTTTCACAAGGTCACGATTTTTTTGATCCCACGCCTTCGTAAGAGGCGCAAGCTGCTCAGCAATCCCTAGATTTTTACCCGCATCATTAGCCTGTGTCATAGCCCTGTTCTCCTGTTATTTTTAAAACTCAAGTTGGCTAAATGCCTGTATAGTCCGGCCACAGAAACCCACCATGGTCCGCGATATATTGTTCAGCAGATTTTTTTGCCTTTTCAGCATCAATTTCAAATTGCCGATTCTCTTCAGCCATCGTCATCAAAACACCGGCAGAAAAAATTTGCTTGTCATTAGAATTCACAAACTGCTCGTTTACGTCAGGTGCAGGCATGTTCATATCCTCTTCCATAAATGTTTAAAATCATCCCGTGTTTATAGGTGGGATATAAACTTATGTCAAACTATTTTGTTCTGGTTTTGTATAGCCCAAAAGGAACAATCCTGTCCAGTTTTGAACGACGCCTAGGTTTTTATATCTATTTCCATAAACTTGGCCTGCAAAGACAGCATATCCTGCCAGACGCTACGTTTCTGAGCCGGGGTACGCAAAAGGGAACCCGGATGATAGGTCACGATCGCCGGAATAGTGCCTGTGGATAACTTTAAAAACTCCGATGACGGGCGATACTCATGCCAGCGTCCGCGCAACCTTGAAACGCTTTGTTCGGTCTGTAGCAAAGCCTGCGCCGGGATACCACCGCACAAGATCAAAAGCTTCGGACGAACCAGCGCAATATGCTTTTCAATAAAAGGCAGGCTGACCTCGATTTCAGCGGGGCTGGGCGTGCGATTGCCGGGAGGCCGCCAGTTAAGGATATTGGAAATATAAACCGCCCGCGCCGAATCTTCATCCGTGCGTGAAAGCCCGATACAGCCCAAAATTTTGTCCAGCAACGGCCCGGTTGCACCAACAAAAGGCGTTCCCTGTCTGTCCTCATCCGCATCCGGCGCTTCCCCCACCAACATAATCGAGGCGTTCGGGTTGCCATCCGAAAAGACCATGGTCGTCGCGGTTTTTTTTAGGGCAATCCCGTCAAAAGCGGCAATCGCCGCCTTTAACTCCTCCAGCGTATTTACCTGCGCGGCAATTTTTTCAGCCTCAGCGCGAGCATCATTTTTACCCAAAGGAAGAACAATCGAACCTCCCGAATCTGGGCTTCTGAGAGTCTGAACTTCGGAGATTCCGAGATTCTGGGTTTCCAACAACGCCTCGTTCACGCCGTTATCGATATGCCATTCTAGGGCGGACTTATAGGCCTGAAAACCAAACATTAAAAAAACCACTGCTTTGATTCTATGGAATACCTACAAAATAAGCTAAACTCACTCCAGCGACAAGGAAACAAGTGCGAGATTTTACAAATGCCCTCCCCCATCAGAGCCGACCGCGAAGTCATGGAATACGATGTCGTCATCGTCGGCGCAGGCCCCGCCGGACTATCCTGCGCAATCCGGCTGAAACAATTAAAACCCGATATAAATGTCTGCGTCCTTGAAAAAGGCTCCGAGGTTGGCGCACATCTTCTATCCGGCGCGGTCATCGAAACCCGCGCCCTGAATGAACTGATCCCGGACTGGAAACAAAAAAACGCCCCCTTAAACACCCCGGCAAAAGACGACAGGTTTTTACTCCTGACAAAAAACGGATCGTTTCGTTTCCCCTTGCCGCCCCAGATGAATAACCATGGTAATTATATCGTTTCACTCGGACTATTCGGACGATGGTTGGCCGGACAAGCGGAAACGCTTGGTGTCGAAATATTCCCCGGCTTTGCCGCGGCAGAAATTTTATATAACGAGCAAGATGCCGTCATCGGCGTCGCCACAGGCGATATGGGACTAGACAAAAACGGCGAGCGATCTGCCGACTTCACCGCCGGCGTTGAACTCCACGCAAAACAGACGATCTTTGCCGAAGGATGCCACGGCTCCCTGACCAAAACACTCATCAGAAAATTCGATCTACGGAAAAACAGCGACCCCCAGACCTACGCTCTCGGGATAAAGGAATTGTGGGAGGTCGCACCCGAACACCATCGCCCCGGCCACATCACCCACACAATCGGCTGGCCACTTGATTCAAAAACCTATGGCGGCTCGTTTATCTATCACCTCGAAAATAATCAAATCGCCATCGGCTTCGTCATCGGGCTGGACTATCAAAACCCCTATTTAAGCCCCTATCAGGAAATGCAGCGTTTCAAAACCCACCCCGCCATCCACCCCCTGCTCAAAGATGGACGGCGCGTAGCGTATGGCGCGCGCACACTGGTAGAGGGTGGATTTCAATCCCTACCGAAACTGACCTTTCCCGGCGGCCTCCTCATCGGCGACACAGCCGGATTCCTAAACGTACCGAAAATAAAAGGGACGCATACGGCGATGAAATCCGCCATGATCGCGGCGGAATCGATTGCTGGATCTTTGGAAACATGGGGAATGGAATGCACGGCCTATCCCGAAAACCTAAAAAAATCATGGCTCTGGATTGAGCTAAAAAAAATACGCAACATCCGCCCCGGATTTCATAAGGGACTATGGCTTGGCCTGCTCAATGCCGCCTTTGAAACATTGACCTGCGGATTGGCTCCATGGACTCTGAAAAACCACGCCGACCACGCCCAACTGAAAAAAGCTACCGAATCGCAAAAAATCGATTATCCAAAACCGGACGGAGTTCTCACCTTCGACATCCTGACATCCGTCTCATTTTCCAATACAAACCACGCCGAAGGGCAGCCCTGTCACCTGCGCCTGAAAGACGCAAACATCCCCACCGCCGTCAACCTGCCCCTCTACGATGAACCGGCGCAGCGTTACTGCCCGGCCTCTGTCTATGAAATTGTAAAAGAAGACGGGGGACAACCAAGACTCCAGATCAACGCCCAGAATTGCGTCCACTGCAAAACCTGTGATATTAAAGACCCCTCGCAGAACATCGACTGGGCGGTTCCGCAAGGCGGCGACGGGCCGAATTACCCGAATATGTAAGACCCAATAAACATTTTTTCTGGTATAATAACGATTATGAAACTCAAAGAAATTGCAGGAATAACAGCGTGTCTAGCCTTGGGCATTTGCGGGGGAATTTACGGCTATACCCACCTGACGGCACAAGGCATGGAGGACATAAACGCCCTCCAGATACAAGTAGGTGACATAGAATTCCCGGTTGCCCGTCCGCCCGTGCGCGACACGGTGTTCGGCGACTACCTCAAAAGCCAGTTCGCCCAACAGCATCACGACTGGAAAAAAGCAGGAGATTTCCTCGACAAGGTTCTAGTACAAACGCCCGGCGACGATCTTGTGCTAAAGCGCGCCATGACACTGGCGATGGGATCGGGCGATCCGAACAAATCCATTACCCTCGCCAAAAAAGTTATTGATATAGACAAAAACAACGCGCTCGCGCTTCTATTCCTTGCGGCGGACTCCCTAAAGAAAAAAGAGTACAAGGCCGCAGAAGAATATGTCCACGCCATGCCAACAGGCAGCGTTTCCGAATTCATCATGCCAATGATGGAAGGATGGGTTCAAGCCGGCCTCGGCAACTACTATGGCGAACATCTAACGAAAAACACCGTTCACCTGCACCATGCCATTTTAATGGCGGACTATCTGGGAAAAAAAGAAGAAATCGGCAAGATGCTCGATTTAATCATGGCATCCCAACCTGAAACCCTGAGTGACCTCGAACATATCGCCCAGATATACGCCTATTCCGGCGACAGGAAAAAAGCCGAAAATATTTACCGCAAGATCATAGCCGAACAACCGGACAACAGCCGCGCCGTAGAAAAGCTCGCAGACATGCTGGCGGGAAAAGACGTACCAATACTGGATAATAAAATTGTCAGCCCTGAAGCAGGCGTCGCCATCACCATGCAAAACATGGCACAACTTCTTTATCAGGAATACGCCGACGAAAGCGCACGGGTTTTTTCCAATATCGCGCTTCACCTCGATCCATCCCTGACGGACGCGCAACTGCTACTGGCCGCCATCACAACCCGAAACGACCGCAAAAACGAAGCCATCGCCTACTACCGATCCATCAGCCCGGACAGCGAATTCTTTCTCGAAGCGCGCCGCCGCGCCGCCGACCTGCTGGAGGACACAAACCAATCCGAAGAAGCCATCGCCGAATTGAACGGCCTGTTTAAAAATCACAACGATATTGAATCGCTTGTCCGCATCGGCGACATCTACCGCCGTCAGGAAAACTTTGAAAAAGCTGTAAACACCTATGACGATGCCATCGCCCGCCTTGGCGGCAAGGTCACCAAGGAACACTGGCAACTTCTGTATGCACGCGGCATGTCCCTCGAAAGAATGGGGCAATGGGACAAGGCCGAAGCCGACCTGAAAGCAACCCTCGCTTTCCAACCCGAACACCCCTATGTACTCAATTACCTCGCCTACGCGTGGGCGGATAAGGGCGTCAATCTGGATCAAGCCTTGGATATGTTGAAAAAGGCTTCTTCGCTGCGCCCATCCGATGGCTACATCACCGATTCTCTCGGTTGGGTTTATTTCCGGCTTGAACGCTACAAAGAAGCCGTGCCCCTGCTCGAAGCGGCAGTAGAAATCCTCCCCTACGACCCCGCAATCAACGACCATCTGGGCGATGCCTACTGGAAAACCGGGCGCAAACTGGAAGCGCGCTTTCAATGGCAACGCGCACGCAACTTCTCAATCGACAACAACTTCATCGCGGCCATTGAGGCGAAACTGGCGCAGGGAATGGACGCAGACCCCAATATAAAACAGGCGCGTCACGATAACCCCGCCGCGTCTGGAAATGCCGTTATGAACCCCTGACAGCATGAGCGCAACGGATACAAGGTCTCTGAACGTTTTTGCCCCGGCCAAGGTCAATCTCTATCTTCATGTGACAGGAAGGCTTGATAACGGATACCACACACTCGACTCCCTTGTTGCTTTCACGGACATTGGCGATCAAATTGAAATCACGCCCGCGCCGGAATTCCAATTCAGTATCGACGGCCCCTACGCTAAGGGCTTTAGCCCGAAAGAAATAGATCATTCCCCTGACTCCTCTAATCTCGTCGTCCAAGCCGCCTGGGCACTGGCGCGCATGGCGCAGAAAATCCCCAGTGTCCATATCCGGCTAACGAAAAATCTGCCTCTTGCTTCCGGCCTTGGCGGCGGATCGTCCGACGCGGCAGCGGTCATCTGGGGGCTGCTGGAATGGTGGAAACTCCCGCGTGATACACAAGGCCTGCAAAGCCTGATGACCCGCCTCGGCGCGGATGTCCCAGCCTGTTTTTCCTGTCGACCCTCACGCCTTCGGGGGATCGGTGACATTCTTGATCCCACCCCACCGATGGGGGAGGTTCCAATCATTCTGATCAACCCCGGTAAACCCTGTATGACGGCGGATGTCTTTTCACGCTTCACCGGGGGATTCCGCGAACCCGTCGCTTTGCCGAAAAATCTGGAGACGCTCAACGATCTTCTTGGTTTTCTGGATAAACAAAACAACGATCTTTTAAAACCCGCCCTTGATACCGTCCCGGAAATAAAAAATGTCCTGCAGAGCCTGTCCGCATCAAAATCCTGCCTCCTCTCACGAATGACCGGATCGGGAGCCTCTTGTTTTGGTCTGTTCAAAACACAAGAGGAAGCAAAAGAAACAGCCAAAAAAATTCAAAACGACAAACCCGGCTGGTGGATCAAAAGCGGTTGGCTGAACAGACCGGAGCGATATTAAGCCACTGCCGCATCGCGGAAGCTGACCAATTTCCTGCGACCTTCATCCCACAAGGCAAGACGAACGCATTTCAAACTCTGAAGGAACGTGATCCTGTTCATTTTCTGCAAAGCTGAATTAGCCTCAAGACATTCCTTCAAACGATAATTCGGAATCGCCGAAGAGAAATGGTGAATATGATGATAGCCAATATTTCCTGTAAACCAGTGCAAAATAGGGTGCAAATCGTAATAGGAACTACCCTGAAGCGCGGCGTGCTGAAAATTCCAGTCTTCCGGCTTATCCCAAACTGTATCCTCAAACTGGTGCTGGATAAAAAACAGCCAGCCGCCGATCCAGGACGTAACAATCAAAAGAGGAACCGCGACAACCAGAACCGGAAAGACACCGACAACGGCCATCAACGCACCGTAAAAAACAACCATAGCAATATTAAGACCCGTAACGCTTTCCTTCGCCCCGTCAAGGGAGGCCGCTTTGGAAATTTCTGCAAAAGGAAACGGTTCGGCAATCGCAAATCTCTGGAGGATCATCACGAAAAAAGGCGTCCCGAGCACAAGAAGCAGGAAAGGGTTACGATACAGCCTGTAGACAAGCTGATCACGGGACGACAAAGCCTTGTATTCGGCAATCGTCAAGGTCTCAATCCCACCATACCCTCGGCGTTCCAGATTACCAGAACCGGCATGATGCAAATTATGCGTCCGCCGCCAAAACCCATACGGCGTAACGGTCGCAATACTGATAAAACGCCCCACCCAGTCATTAGCCGCACGGGTTTTAAAATAAGCCCCATGGCCGCAATCATGCTGGATAATAAACAAACGAACGAGCAAGCCACTCGTGGGCAACAGCAGCAATGCATACAAAAGCCACTGACCGCTCATCACCGCATAAAACATCAAGGATGCTGCCACAAGAAACAAAACAACGGTGGTCGAAAGCTGGAACAGGCTGCGCGAAAGCTGCGCGCCTTTATATTTATGGCAATGCTCCGATATTTCCTTGAGCGACGAAGAATCTTGCCCCCCGGAAACCCCTGAAGGACAATTTAACGTATCAATTTTTTCCATGAACCCGCGCCCTGAATTTTTACCTGCCATAATTCTTTCAGAAGGAAAAGACAGGGGCAAGCGCAAAAACGCCATGCCCGCGTATTTTCCAAAGGAAAGATTTAGGAATTCCCATCCGATTCCCTGATGTAGTCCTCAACAGATTTTTTCAAATCTTCAGGGTATTTGAATGCCCATGATACCTTTACCGCACCAGCCACATCACCGAGCACATCGACTTCCTTCTGACTGATTTTCATTTCATCGAACAAATCGCCAGAATCGTAAAGGTATTTCGCATTTTTGTCGGCATGGATACGCGAAAAAAACATCAATATTCGATAATAGAGGGGCTTGGCATTAGCTATGAATGTTACAAAATCCGCAAATTTGTCGCCGGAAAGAAAGAAATCATCTTTCTCATCATAAGCTTGAGCGACTGAAGCACCTACGGCGATCAGCATATCCGCATAAAGACGTGCCTCCGATTTAGAAAAATTAGCAATGACTTTATCCATAACAAGCCCCACTTCCTGTGGAACCGAAGCCAAATCAGCTTGAATATTTTTTACATGGCCCTCCGAAAGATTCTTTAAATTTTCGATACCATCGAATTTTCCTTCTGCTAACTTCCCAAGCTCATGTAAAAAAGACCCCTCCGAGTTTTGCTGCTGTAAAATCTGCATAATCACGCATAAGGCTCTTGCCTCAGCGGAGCGTGCCTTTTCTCCACCAACGGTGTCCTCATAACTTACATAAAAACCAACTCTATAAAGAGTAGTTGCAAGTTCATCAAACAGAACTTTACTGTTTGAAAGCATGACTATGCCGCAATGGCCCTAAGAACCGCATCGCCCAGCGCGGCGGGGCTTTCAGAAACGGCAAACCCGGCGGAACGCATCGCATCCATCTTGGCCTTTGCCGTATCGTCGCCGCCCGAAATAATCGCGCCGGCATGACCCATACGCTTGCCCGGAGGAGCGGTCGCCCCCGCAATAAACCCAGCGATAGGTTTTTTATTCTTCAGCTTCTTATAGTATTCGCAGGCCTCGATTTCCGCCGTACCGCCGATTTCGCCGATCATCAGGATCGCCTGCGTTTCATCGTCGGCCATAAACATCTCAAGGCAATCGATAAAGTTTGTACCATTGACCGGATCGCCGCCAATACCAATGCAGGTCGTCTGGCCAAGCCCCGCTTTTCCTGTCTGATAAACAGCCTCATAGGTCAGCGTGCCAGAGCGGGAAACAATCCCAACCTTACCGCGCATATGGATGTGGCCGGGCATAATACCGATTTTGCATTCGCCAGGCGTAATCACGCCGGGGCAGTTCGGGCCGATCAAACGGGTTTTTGATCCCGTAAGGGCGCGCTTTACTTTCACCATATCGAGAACGGGAATGCCCTCCGTGATACAAACGGCCAATTCCATTTCCGCATCAATGGCCTCAAGAATCGCGTCAGCAGCAAAAGGAGGCGGAACATAAATCACGGTCGCATTCGCGCCCGTTCTTGCTTTCGCCTCGGCCACCGTATCGAATACAGGAAGATTAAGGTGCGTCGTTCCGCCCTTGCCCGGCGTCACACCGCCCACCATTTTCGTACCGTAAGCGGCGGCCTGCTCCGAGTGGAACGTCCCTTGCGCCCCGGTAAAGCCCTGACAGATAACCTTGGTGTTTTTATTGACGAGAACGGCCATAAGCGCATCCCTTTCTAAAGAATATTGGTTGCAACGCTGCAATCGAGCAGCGCGACTCTAATTGAATATCCCCAATATCTCAAGGCCACAAACGCCCAGCTTGGAGTTCCCTACCAAACTGAAATCCCCAGCTCAAAATTTGACATAATTATATATTCAGGGTATAGTACCCCGAATTTCTAATAGATAGGGAGCAAGCCGTGAGCACAACCAGAGAACTGCCCAATTACCTGTCGCCCGACATTCTGGCGAGCCTCACCGCGAACACGAACACCCGCGTCAATGCAATCGACCCGGACGAAGAGCGCAAAAGAAACATCACCGTCGGCGGCGCGGTAGTTACCATTGCCAGCGCTCTCTTTATAGCAAACATCATCTACGGCGACCCCGACCCGCAAAAACCGCATCTTTATGAACCGCAGGAAATCACTCATCACTTTCAAGCACATGCAAATAAGCCGTATAAAGCAGAACAAATCGCCATTAAAAAAGCGGCTCCCGTGCAAACCGATGAACAACCCGTCCATCACGTGCGCACCAACACTACCGGGGCGGAAACCTACGAATTCAACGGCCATCGCTATACAATTTCCCCGGAAGTCCACCGCGCCTTAAAAAACGTAGAAGCAAAACATGACGTTCCTTATATGGGACTTATCCCGATTGCCATCCGCGAAAGCGGCGGTCGTGCAGACGCCATCAATCCCAAAAGCGGTGCTTGCGGCCTATTCCAATTTATGACCAACAAAACCGAGACCCTCTACGAAGTCATGTATAAATTTGGCAACCCGAACATCAAATCACTGGTTGAACAATATGTTTCCGGCCACGACAAACAAGGCCGGAATATTCTCGGCTACCATCCCGTCAATGATAACGCCCGTAAAGAAGCCCTGCGGCACTGCCTCAACCCGGAATTCAACGCCACCATGTGGGCGGAATATAACGACGACAAAATCGACGAATACAATGACTGGCTCGGCGACAAGAAGATTTCCGGCGGAGGACTGGTGGGCTTGAACAATCTCGGGCTAGGCGGCCTAAAGGCTCTGGCAAAGCAAGCATGGGACGATAAAGCCAACCATAAAACAACAATGGCCGCAGATTTTTATGAGCAAAACAAAAAATTATACGGCGGCAGCATGAAGGCAAACGCAACGCTTATTTACCACAAAGACGGCTCCCTCAAAACCGTCCGCGAGTCCTATGCAGAACTATTCAAATACGGCAGCTACGGCGAACTAAAAAAAGTCGACCCGGACTCAGGCGAAACCACCCTCGCCAACCTTGCGCTTGAAAACAACTAAGCCGCCTTCTGCGCCTTTTTCGTCGCATCGACAACCTTCTGCGCCGCATCGGCAAGGTCGTTCGCAGGAATGATCGTCAAGCCGGACTTGGACAAAATCTCCTTGCCCTTCTCGACATTCGTGCCCTCAAGACGCACGACCAAGGGAACCGAAAGCTTCACCTCTTTCGCCGCCGCAATAATGCCCTCGGCAATGATGTCGCACTTCATAATCCCGCCGAAAATATTGACGAGAACGCCCTGCACCTTCGGATCGGACAGGATGATCTTGAACGCCGCCGTGACCTTTTCCTTGTCCGCGCCGCCGCCGACATCGAGGAAATTCGCGGGCTGACCGCCATAGAGCTTAATAATATCCATCGTCGCCATAGCAAGGCCGGCACCATTGACCATACAGCCGATATTCCCGTCCAGCGCGACATAGGACAATTCATATTTATGCGCCTGACGCTCTTTCTCGTCTTCCTCGGACTCATCGCGAAGCGCGGCCACGTCCGCATGGCGGAACAGCGCGTTATCATCAAAATTCATCTTTGCATCCAGCGCCATCACTTCGTCTTTGTCAGTGACAATCAACGGATTGATCTCGACAATGGATGCGTCAAGATCAATGAACGCCTTATACAGCGACATGAAAAATTTCACGGCACTTTTATTCGCATTGCCTTGAAAGCCAAGACCGAACGCCAGTTTCCGCGCATGGAAAGGCTGCATCCCCGCCGCCGGATCTACCGACACACGAACGATTTTCTCGGGCGAATTATGCGCGACCTCTTCAATGTCCATCCCGCCTTCCGTCGAAACCATAAAGGTCACGCGGCTGGTGGCGCGGTCTAAAACAACCGAGCAGTAATATTCCTTTTTGATGTCCACGCCGTCGGTGACATAGAGACGCTGGACTTCCTTGCCCTCTGCCCCGGTTTGCTTGGTCACAAGAACCTGCCCCAGCATCGCCTCGGCGGCTTCGCGCACATCATCCTTGGTCTTGCAAAGACGCACACCGCCCTTACCCGTGGGATTATTCTTGAATTTCCCCGCCCCGCGCCCACCCGCATGGATTTGGGCTTTCACAACATATAAAGGGCCAGGAAGCTGTTGTGCGGCCGCTACCGCCTCCGCCACATTCATCGCCGCAATGCCCTTGGGCACGGCAACGCCATATTTCACGAGCAATTCCTTGGCC
>JBASFN010000089.1:0-2714 GCA_049653045.1 Alphaproteobacteria bacterium | reverse complement strand
GGTTACAGTAAATCACGAACGTCCCCCGGTTTCCAGCCCTGTTTCCATTCTGTCAGAGGGATTATGTCGGCAGGGGCGCCGTTGTTGCGGAACCAGGAGTCCACCGCGTAGGGGGTGTTGGTTCCGGTTTCGATGATGATGGCGGTCTGGTGCGGCCAGCGTCCGGCGTGAATGACAGGCAGGCGCATGGTAGGACCAGCGACGGTGTGGAATTTCAGCAGGCCGGCATTTTCCAGCAGCGCGAGGTAGGTGGTGGTGTTGGTGCTTTCGTCCACGCAGTCGAGTTGATCCTTGCCGGTTTTGCGGAAGGTTCCGGCGATGTCGCCGCCCGTTCCAGCCCGCGTACCGATTTTTTTCTCGAACAGGGCGATGGCTTTGGCGATGGATTTTCGTTCGCTTTCGGCGGTGCGCGGAGCCGGGCGGAAGGTCGATTTCAGGGCGCGCCAGTCTTTTTTCGTCAATTCAACATTCGAGATGACCATGCAGCCATAGCCGTGGCAGTGGCGGACAAGTTCAGGGGTGGAGAGGCCGACATGCCGCGAGAGCAGGTAGGATTTATAATCGCCGGGGGTTGAGGAGCAGGCGGCCAGGAGGAGGAGGGGAAGGAAGATTTTAACACGAAGGGCACGAAGGTTTTCACGAAGATCACGAAAACAAATAAAGACATTTCGTGTGCTTCGTGCTTTTTTCGTGTGCTTTGTGTTGATTCTTTTTCTTTTCATTCGGAGAGTTCCACGATAATCGGGGTGTGGTCGGAGGGTTTGTCCCATCCGCGAGGGGTTTTGTCGACAATGCACGATACGAGACGATCCGACGCGCTTGGCGATAGGAGGAAGTGGTCGATGCGGATGCCCTTGTTTTGTGGCCAGCATCCGGCTTGATAATCCCAGAAGGTGTATTCGCGGGTGTTCGGGTTCCGGGCGCGGAAGGCGTCGGTTAGCCCAAGATTGAGGAGGGCGCGGAATTTCCGCCGAGATTCGATACGAAACAGGGCGTCGTCTTTCCAGATTTTTGGGTCGAAGCAATCAATGTCTTCGGGGATGATGTTGAAATCGCCGCCGATGGCGAAGGGGATGTTTTCGTTTGTCAGGGTTTCAAGGCGGGTTTTCAGGCGATCCAGCCATTTCAGTTTGTAAGGGTATTTTTCGGTGTCGATCGGGTTGCCGTTCGGGGCGTAGATGTCGATGAGGCGGAGATTGTTAATTTCAACCTCAAGGTAGCGCGCTTGTTCGTCGGTGTCGTCGCCGGGCAGTTTATCGAGAAGGAGGCGCATGGGATGGCGCGAGAGAATGGCCACACCGTTATAGGCTTTCTGTGGCACGGCGAGCGTTTCGTACCCGAGCGTATTGAAATCGGCCTCTGGCACATCGAGGCCTTTGAGTTCCTGAAGCATCAGGACATCGGGGGCGGTTGTGGTCAGGAATTTTTTGACGTGCTCCAGCCGCGCTTTTAATGAATTGACGTTCCAGGAAACGATTTTCATGGGGCGTATTACAGCACCGAAAAGGAGGCGCCGCAACCGCAGCCTGAGGCGGCGTTGGGGTTTTCAATGGTAAATTCCGAGCCGATCAATTCGTCGGTGAATTTTATGACGGCGTTTTCAAGAAAAGGCAGGGAGATGGAATCGGTGACGACGGAATCGGAAAAAATACTGTCGTCGCTTGTGGTTGTTTCGGTCAATTCGAGTTTGTATTGAAAGCCGGAGCAGCCGCCGCCCTCCACCGTCACGCGGAGCATGAGGGCGGGTTTTTTTTGGGCGGTGCGTAGGGCGGTTATGCGCTTTACGGCGGTTTCGTGGACGGTTATGGTCATAATGGTTGTTTATATCACAATTTTATTGTGTAAGTGGTAGTATAAAATAATTTTTTAACGCGAAGGACGCGAAGTCACGCAAAGTTTAGGATCCCTCGGCTACGCTCGGGATGACGAGGGGAGAGTTGGGATGACGGGAGAGAGTGGACGATAATGACAACCAGTGTTTTACAAAAAATGGATTATAATTACTGCGCGTTGCCGTTGGCGGCGTATGCGTGTCGGCCTGACCAGAGTTTGGGGCGGGTGTTTGCCGAGCCGGAAAGCCGGTTCCGGACGCCGTTCCAGCGTGACCGCGACCGGATTATTCATTCCAGCGCGTTTCGGCGGTTGAAATATAAGACGCAAGTCTTTGTTTACCACGAGGGCGATCATTACCGGACGCGTTTGACCCATACTTTGGAGGTGTCGCAGGTGGCGCGGACGTTGGCGCGGGCGCTCATGGTGAATGAGGATCTGGCCGAGGCGGTGGCGCTGGCCCATGATCTGGGGCATACGCCGTTTGCCCATGTGGGGGAGGATTATCTGGCCAAATGCATGGAGCCGTTTGGGGGGTTCGATCATAATGACCAGTCGCTTCGCGTTTTGACGACGCTGGAGCGGAAATACCCGAAATGGAACGGGCTGAATTTAACGTGGGAGACGCTGGAGGGCGTGGTCAAGCATAATGGCCCCGTGACCGGGATGCCCCATATCGCCGTCGCGGAATTGCAGGGGCGGGTTGATTTGCGGCTTTCGACGTATGCGTCGGTTGAGGCGCAGGTGGCGGCATTGTCGGATGATATTGCCTATAACAACCATGATGTTGAGGATGGTTTGCGGGCGGGGCTGTTTACGCTGGATGATCTTGAGGACATCCCGATTTTACACGGGGCGATGGAGAGGGTGCGGGCGGCCTCGGG
>JBASFN010000088.1:0-9245 GCA_049653045.1 Alphaproteobacteria bacterium | reverse complement strand
CCTTCAAGGTGACTAAACACCGGCATTTTGGCTTCGGCCTGCACGCGGGCAACAAGGCTTTTGCCGCCGCGAGGGATCATCACGTCGATCAAATCATGGGCGGCCAGCATTGCGCCGACGGCATCGCGGTCGGCAGTAGGGATCATAGTGACCGCATCCATGGGAAGGCCGTTTTCTTTTAATGCCTGCTGGATGATTTTATGGAGGGCGAGGGAGCTGTGGAGGCTTTCCGATCCGCCGCGCAAGATGACGGCGTTTCGGGATTTAAGGCAGAGGGCGGCGGCATCGACCGTCACGTTGGGGCGCGATTCATAGATCATGCCGAGAACCCCGATAGGGACGGACACACGCTCGATTTTCATGCCGTTGGGGCGCGTCGTTTCCCAGAGAACGCGGCCAACCGGGTCTGGCAGGGCGCGGACGATTTCAAGCCCCTTGGCCATGCCGCCGATGCGCTCCGCATTTAATTTAAGGCGGTCGATTAGCGCCGGGCTTAAATTTTTCAAACGTGCCGCCGCGACATCTTTTTCATTGGCGGCGAGTATGGCCTCTTGTCCGGCGTGAAGCTTGACCGCGATGGCGGAGAGGGTGTCGTTGATTTGTGTTTCCGATCCTTGCGCCAGAAGGGCGGCGGCACTGCGCGCCTTGCCCCCGAGATCACGGACAAGCTTGGTGGTTTCTGTGTCGGTTTTTTGGGTCGCTGGCATGGGGGATTATAGACCGGCTCCTCTATTTAAGCAAAACCGTTGTCATGTTGAGCGTAGCGAAACATCCCGGCGGGATCCTTCGCTACGCTCAGGATGACAGGACTGTGTGGTTAATGCAAATTCTTGCCAACGCCCTCGATGGCGCGGTCAACCAGTTTTTCATTAGTTTTTTGGTCAAGTTTTTTGGCGATGATTTCGGCAGCAGCCGCAGCCGCGAGATCAGCGGCATATTGCTGGATCTCAGAGATAGCCGATTGTTTCATGCGGGAAAGACGCTCTTCAAGTTGGCGTTCGCGGCGTTCCATGGAGGCAATCATCTCGGCCTCGGCCTGTTTGCGGATGGCATCGGCTTCTTGTTCAGCGTTGGCTTTGATGCGGGCGCATTCACGGACGGCTTCAGTATGTTTTTGTTGGTATTCAGCAAGAAGCTGGCTCGATTGCGCGAAAAGCTCCTCCGCCGTTTTGATTTCGCTCTTGATCTCGGCGATGCGGCTATCGAGTTTGGCGTTAATCGCCCCGCGCCCGTACATCATCACGAGAAGCGCAAACGTCACGAAGGAAATGGCGTACCAAACATGGGTATCTTGAAGAAGTTCCGTCATCATTTTATGCCGCCTTTGCTTTGATCGAGCGCACTACGGTTTTAGCTTGATCGATGTCGGTTTCAACGCCAATGATTTTTTCAGCGGCCTTGCTTGCGATTTCTGCGGCAAGAGCGTGCATGTCTTCCATCGCGCCAGCCTTGGCCTTTTCGATAGAGTCTTGAAGTTTTTCAACTGTTTCTTCCGACTTTTTCTGGAAGTCTTTTTGACGACTATCGGCCTTCGCCTTCATGTCTTGTTCCGCTTTGGTGAACGCGCCAAGAGCTTGCTCATGGGCGCGTTTCATCTCGGTTTCGTATTCCTGGCGGAGGGTTTCAGCCGTTTCTTTCTGTTGTGTCGCCCGGTCGAGGTGGGAGCGGATGTGACCATCGCGCCCGCTCAAGATGGCGGCAATATTCGGCAGGGTCTTACGCGAAAAGAACGTGTAGAGAAACGCGAACGTAATCGCCAGCCAGAAAACCTGGCTGGGGAATGAGGCGGGGTTGAATTGCGGCAAGCCGCCGCTTTTATGTTCCCCGCCATGTCCTTCGGCATTGTGTTCTTCCACCGCGTGGCCTTCGGCCTGTGCGGCATCGTGGATGAGAGCCTCGCCCTCAGCCGCCGCCGGATGTTCCTGTGTCTCCATCACGGCAGGTGCAGCAGCATTGCCATGATCCATAACGACACCCTCTTCCGCCAGAGCCATTGGAATGGCGGCCAGCAGGAGGAGGGGCATCAACAACAGAAAATTTCCGGCGGATCGTTTCATTATTCGCTATTAGCTGAACAGGATAATGAACGAAACGAGCAGGGCGAAAATCGCCAGAGCTTCTGTCAGGGCGAACGTGATAAGAAATTTCTTTTCCAGAATTTCAACAGCAGTCGGGTTGCGGCCAACAGCGTTGTTGTAAGAGGAGAAGATCATACCAAGGCCAATGCCCACGCCCGCGATCGGGAGAAGAGCCAGTGCCGCAGCGATAAATTTTGCAGATTCAACTTCCATTGTTTTAGTTCCTTTCATAGAGTTTAATTAAGTTAAAACCATTCATTCTAGTGAGCAATTTCAATCGTATCCTTTAGATAGATACAGGCCAGTATCGAAAAGACGTAGGCCTGAAGAAACGCCACAAGAAACTCAAAAGAAATAAGGATCACGTTGAATCCGGCCGGCAGCAAGGCCATGAAAAATCCGGCGACCCCAAAAGAGGTCAGCATGGCAACGCTAAAGCCCGCAAAGACCTTCAGGATCAAGTGCCCCGCCATCATGTTGGCGAACAAACGCATCGCCAACGTAATTGGGCGCACGAGGAAGGAGAGAATTTCTATCGGCAGGATCAAGGGCAAAAGCCACGCCGGAACGCCCGGCGGAACGAACAGGTCAAAGAAATGCGTCCCGTGACGGGCGATACCGATAACCATTACGGTCAGGAAAATAACGAGCGCCAAAGCCCCGGTCACAATCAGGTGGCTGGTGTAGGTAAAGGAATAGGGAAGCATCCCCAGCATGTTTCCGGTCAAAACCAGCATGAACAGGGTGAAAATCAGGGGGAAATATTCTTGCCCGCGGGGGCCAAGATTTTCCCGCACCATGTTGGCGATAAAGCCGTAGATCATTTCGGCGGCGACCTGCGCCCGGCCAGGAATCATTTGATTTTTCGATGTGGCCAGTGTCAGGAGGGTTGTCGATGTCACCAACGCAATCGCCATCCACAAGGATGAATTGGTGAACGATAGATCAATGCCGCCGATTTCAAGGGGGATACGGGGTTCGATAACAAACTGATGGATAGGATCGGACATTTTCCCTGTTCAATACGCTATGATTCTTGCTCGTCTGCGGGGGTTTTAGCTTTTTTTTCCGTCCTTTGCAACCCGGAATATCCAACATTTCCATCCAATCCCTGCATTGTGCGCCAGATATTGAAAAAACCGGTCATAACCCCTAGTAAAAAAAAGGAAATCAGGAAAAAGGGCTTTGTCCCGGCCTTGTCGTCGATAAACCAGCCAATAAAGGTTCCGGCAAGGATGGGGCCAACCAGTTCCGCCCCGACACGCAGGCCGTTATTCTCAGGCTTTTTTTCAGGGGGCGCGTATTTCTTCTCGGCTTCGGCAAGCTTTTTATCGAGGGTTTCGAGGTCGTCGTCCATAAAATCAGGCCGCTTCGAGGAACTCGAAGGATTGCTGGAGATCGACGGACACCAGTTGCGATACGCCCTTTTCCGCCATGGTGACCCCATAGAGGCGGTTCATCCGCGCCATGGTCATCCGGTGGTGCGTGATAATGAGGAAGCGTGTTTCCCCGCGTGCGGCGATTTCTTCAAGTAACGTACAGACCCGGTCAACGTTCGCGTCATCAAGCGGCGCGTCGATTTCGTCGAGAACGCAGATCGGCGACGGGTTGGTCAGGAACATCGCAAAAATAAGCGAGATGGACGCAAGCGCCTGTTCACCGCCAGATAACAGGGAGAGGGACTGAAGCGTTTTTCCGGGTGGCTGGGCATAGATTTCAAGGCCCGCGCCAAGGGGATCATCAGCATCAATCAGGGCGAGATGCGCCTTGCCACCGCCGAATAACTGGGTGAACAGGCGTTGAAAGTGATTATTGACGTGCTCAAACGCGGCAACAAGCCTGTCTCTGGCTTCCCGGTTGATTTTATTGATCCCGCCGCGCAGTTCCTCAACCGCCTGCACCAGATCGTCGCGGTCTTTCAGTAATCCGCCGACTTCTTTTTCAAGGGTCTGGGCTTCTTCGTCGGCGCGCAGGTTGACCGCCCCGATATTTTCACGCTCGCGGATCAGTTTTTCCTTGCGGGTGCGGATGTCCTCAAGGTCGGCGTTTTCGTCTTTGGCCTCGATGGCCGTGTGCTGCATCAACTCGGTCGCCGGCATTTCAAATTGCTCGCGGATATGTTGATCGAGTGTTGTTTGTTGCTCCATGAAGGCTTCCAGCGTCGCCTTGGCATGGGCGCGGGCTTCGCGGCATTCAGACAGGGCGTTTTCGGCCTGCTTCAGGGCGCGGGTGGTGTTGGAGACTTCGGTTTCCACGGTCGATAACCGCTCGGCAACCTGAGAGCGCACGGCTTCTAATTCGGAAATTTTGCCGAGAGCTTTTTGTTTGTCCTCGGAGAAATCGGCGGGTTGGCGCGTCAGGGTTTCAAGTTTTTCTTTGAGGGAGGCCTGGCGTTCTTCGAGTTGCTTGATGCGCTCACGGGAGCGGATCAAGCGGTTCTGAGTGTTGATGCGTTCATCAGCGATGGCGTGCAGGCGCGCATTGCGGCTGTTTTTCTGCTGTTGGAACATATCGAACGCGCTGACGGCGGATTGATAGCTTTCCCGCGTTTCAACCAGGGATTGGCGGACTTTTTCTGTGTCCTCCTGCTTGCTGTCCCCGGCGGATTTTTCACAAGAGACAAGGCGTTCACGATCCCATTTAATGACTTCCTCAATGGTCTGGATGTCCTCGTTTGAAATGCGGACGAGGTCAGACAAGCGTGTGCGCTCGCTCTCAACCCGGACTTGCGCCTCGCGGAGTTTTGATTGTTCCTGACGGGCGGCGGTTAGGTCAGATTCTGTCTTGCGGAGTTGGCCTTCGGCTTCGCGGCTCTTACCTTCCATCTCGAAAAGTTTTTCTTCGGCGGCTTTGACATCGGCGATGGTTTCGGCAAGAGCGGTTTCAATCGCTGGGCGGCGTTTTTGCAGTTCGCGGAAACGGTTTTTCTGTTCCAGATAAAGCGCGTTGCGATCAGACGCCTGCGCCTGAACGAAGTACCCATCCCAACGCCAGTAAAACCCATCTTTTGAAACAAGGGCTTGGCCGGGTTCGAGGGAATCTTTTAGTTTGTTCCCCTCGTCTTCGTTTTCCACGAGACCGATTTGGCTGAGGGCGGCGTGCAATTCAATCGGCGCGTTGACGGACGGCAGCAACGGCGCAACGCCAAACGGCAGCGCGGGCAGGTTGCGTAACCCTGTGCGCTTCATCCAGCGTGCCGGGGCTGTGTCTTCGAGCGAGGCAAGCAAGGCATCACCAAGGGCGCGGGAAATGGCCTTTTCAAAGCCGGTATCGGTGGCAAGCTGGTCGAGGACGGGTTTAAATCGCCCGTGGCTGTCGTCGCGGAGCAAGTTTTCCAGCATGGAAATCTCGGCGCGGAATTCGGAGCTTTCCTTTTCAGCAGATGACTGCTCGGCGCGGGCTTCCTGAAGTTCTTCTTTCAAAGCCGTAACGAAAGCGCGGGAGAATTCAATTTCTTCCTTAAGCTGTTCGGAGCGGGATTCGAGGTCGGTTATTTTAGAGGCAATATCATCGCCGGAATTGGTGCTGTCCTGTGCGGCCTCTAGCTGGCGGAGTTCTTCGGCTGCTTTGTCCCGGCGTCCGGTAACGGTTTCGATGCGGGATGTGTGCTGTGCGATTTGCTGCTCCAGCGATTGTTTCTGCGCCCGCGCTTCGGCGGCACTTTGCATGAGGGCGGAATATTGCTCCTCCAGCGCACGGACTTTTTGTTCGAGATCGTTGCGGATGGATTCTTTTTCTTCGAGCTTACCGGAGTCGCCGTCCTGCACCGCGAGGATGTCGGCTTGCTCTTTTTCAAGCCGCTCAATCGTCAGTGTGCTTTCTTCGAGGACGTTGTTCTCATGGGACAGATCGGTGGCAACCTGTTCACCCTGCGATTTGCAGTCCTGCATTTCCTTGTCGTGGCGGGCGGTTTCATCTTCGATGCGCTGCAGGGCGATGCGAACGGTTTGCAGTGCGGCGGCGGCTTCGGCTTCTGCCTGACGCAAGGCAGGAAGGTCTTCGGCCTGTGTGTTCTGTGTCTTGGTCAGTTGCGTAACAGTGGTGAGGTTTTCGACAACCATGCTTTCGGCGGATTCAAAATTCCGGCGGCATGTTTCAATCCGCCCCTCCAGCCCTTTCCATTCCAGCCAAGCGAGGAGGAGTTCAAGCTGGCGGATTTGGGCGTTGACGTTGCGATAGCGCGTGGCCTGACGCACCTGGCGTTTGAGGTCGCCGAGGCGGGATTCCATGCCGCCCAAGACATCTTGAAGCCGGATCAGGTTGGCATCGGCGGCGCGCAGGCGCAATTCGGCCTCGTGACGGCGGGCATAAAGACCGGAAATTCCAGCGGATTCTTCTAAAATCATCCGGCGGTCAACGGGTTTGGCGTTGATGATTTGCGCCACGCGTCCTTGCGACACCATCGCCGGGGAATTCGCGCCTGTCACCGTGTCGGCAAAGAGCATCTGAACATCCCGGGCGCGGACATTCTTGCCGTTGATTTTATAGTTGGAACCGTGGTCGCGCTCGATGCGGCGCAAAACTTCCACCTCGTCGCTGCCATTATAGGCGGCGGGCGCACTGCGCGTGTTGTTGTTCAAAAGCAAGGAGACTTCGGCGATGTTGCGCGCCGAGCGTTGGGATGTGCCGTTGAAGATAACGTCTTCCATGCCGCCGCCGCGCATACGCTTGGCGGAGTTTTCACCCATCACCCAGCGCAGGGCTTCGACGAGATTGGATTTGCCGCAGCCGTTCGGCCCAACGACCCCGGTTAAACCGGGGCCGATGTCCAGCTCTGTCTTTTCGACAAAGGATTTAAATCCGTTAATACGCAGTCGGCTGAATTGAATCATCGTGGCTATTCTGCCTTCTTCTCGATGATTTTGACGGCTTTATCGACGGCCTCGTCCACGACTTCGCCGGGGATGCCGCCGGGAGCCGCTTCGCTCTCTTTTGCCGCTTCAGCAGGAGCATCGGCGGGCGCAGAGTCTTTCATGGCTTTTTCTTCGGTAGCGGCGGGTTCTTCTGTGGCCGCTTCAGGAGCCTTGGTTTCTTCCTCGGCAACAGGAGCCGCTTGCGGTGTTTCCGATGCAGGAGCTTCGGTGGCCTCAGTGCCCATAGCGGCTTCGATGGCTTTTTTCAGATCCTCATAAGGAAGGACTCCGTTGATGGTCGTTTTGTTGTTGATAACAAAACTCGGCGTGGAGTTGATATTCCATTGTTGCTGGATACCCTTCATCCGGTTGGCAATGCCGTCTTTCAACTCTTGATTGGCAAGGCAGGCATCGAAATGCGCTTCATCAAGGCCAACCTTGGCGGACTCGTCTTTCAGGAAAGTACGGTATTCCTTGGAGTAAGCCCAGTCTTCCTGTTTTTGAAACAGCATATGAATGAAGTCGAAATATTTATCTTCGGGCAGGCAGCGCGAAACCATCGTGGCATCGATCGCCGGCTCATTCAAGGGGAAGTCGGAAAACACGACATAGACCTTGCCCGTATCAATATAGTCGGCTTTCAGCTTATCAAAGGTTTCGCGGTGAAACGCGCCGCAATGACTGCAGGTGAGGGAGGCGTGCTCGCTGATCCGAACGGGAGCCGAGGTGCTGCCGAGAATGCGGTCGCTGAGGGCGGCGTTGACATCGATAGTGACAGTAGATGCCGCCGTTGCCGTTGCATCGGCGGGTTGTTCGCCCGTCGTCGCCGTTTGTTCCGCGGGGGCTTCTTCGGAAACCGCAGGTGTTTCTGTTGGAGCTTTGGAGATAAACATCGCCGATCCCAGAGCCAAAAGCCCGACAGCAGCAATGGCCGGAAACAGTAAAGCGTTCTTTTTTGCGGCGGGTTTTGTTTCTTTGTCAGTCATGGTCGTTTCCTTTTGATTGGCCTTACATGCCCGTAAAGCGCGGTCAGCGTCAATATGGGAAAATGCGATGGGATCAAATTCTACATTACCAGGCGATTTGTCAATGTTTTAGAGCGCAAACATCGCGTCTATCCACGAGGTTTTAATAATAGAAGTATTTTTATGCAAAAACACTTGCGCGCATTTTCATAATTTAATAGTATATGCCTGATTTTAATGTTCTTGGGAGAATACACTTATGCGTAACACAGAAAATCTGAAGGGAATTTTTTCGGTGATTTCAGTGGTGGTGATGAGCGGGCTGCTTCAGGGATGTCCATCAAACCACGAAGATCCAGATAAAGATAAAAAAATAAACGCGTGTTTTGGAGGGCAAGAACAGTTACTGGCGCGTATTGAGGCTGAAAAAGCAAAAGTGCCACATCATATAAACGGCATGACCCGCAATCCGGAAGAAATTAAAGAGGAAGAGCAAGAAAGGTTTGATGATATGTGGGGCGATTGTGCAACAGACCTGGAAAATAAAGGCCACCCTGAGTACGCGTATTAATTGGGAATCTTTGAGCGGACGATATATATCCTGTCTCTGAGTGAATCATCTGCAACCGTCTCCGCAGGTATGATGTCGATGCGTGATTCCTCAATTCCCGCAGCAGATAGGAAATCAAAAATTTCTGCCGCCCGCGCCGTTGCCAGTAGCGATGAGGCGTAGGGCTTGATCTCCGCCTTCAGCGTTTTGTCCTTTTTAAAGGCCGGGACGAAATCGGCGAGGAGGCGTTTTTTCATCGCCACGTTTAAAATGGTCTCCGAGGATAAAAATTCAAGGGTAATGACATCGTTGTGCGTGGAGGCGGTCTTTATCCCGGTAATGCTGGCGAGGACATCTTGCGCCGACGGTGTGACGAGATTGAGCGCGGCGTTTTCTGCTAAAGGGGCAGGTTTTGGGGATGTGGGTTTCTTTTTTGCTTGTTTGGCCGGGGCGGCAGGCTTTTTTGTCTTTGCTTTGATTCTGGCCGGCGCGATTGGTTTTTTGGGCGGCGCAGGGATATGGACAATTTGTTTTTGCTCGAGCTGTTTTTTCCCGAGTGGCGCAGGATCGATTTTAAGGTCGTTTGTAGTCAGAAACGGGTCTGTTTTTTGTTTTTCACCGTGGCCATCGAACAGTAAAGGCGGCGGCTGGTAATCTTCTAGAGGGGGAAGTTCTTCGGCCAAGGCAAGGGGCGCGAAGGTGATGACCGCCCCGCATAGCAATACGAAAAAATGTATAGAAAAAGCCATAACGGCTTTTATCTTAGCACTTTTTTGAGCTGTCCAAAAATGGCTTCGTT
>JBASFN010000087.1:0-37917 GCA_049653045.1 Alphaproteobacteria bacterium | reverse complement strand
TTTTAATGAGCGTACATAGTAATCTAAGTATGTGTTTTAAATAAAATAACTAAGTTCAAATTAGTGGCAGAAATAGTGGCATATTTATAGGCATTTTTATGACAGAAGGCATCGGATTAATGGAACCGCTTTTACCGCCTGAAGGTACAGGTGAGTTGAATGATCTTACGGTTGATCTCATCTCCAAGGCGAGCAGCTTTGCTGGGAGGCTCAATCCTGTCGTTAGCAAATCCATAGGGAATCTCGTTCGCTCTATGAATTGCTACTATTCAAATTTGATTGAAGGGCATGATACAACACCAAGAGAAATTGACCGCGCTTTAGCTGAAGATTTTTCAGTCGAGCCAAAGAAAAGAACACTTCAAAAAGAGGCCGTTGCTCATATCACCGTTCAAAAAATGATCGATGATGGGTTAGCGCCGGACTTTTACCCCATTTCGTCAGAGTATGGGAGGTGGATTCATAAAGAATTTTGTGACCGTTTGCCGGAAAAATTGCTGTGGGTTGAAAAACCCGATACAGGAGAAAAAATAAAAGTTATTCCCGGCAAACACCGGGATGGTACTGTGACGGTTGGGCGGCATATTCCGCCTTTACCTGAAAATCTGGACAGATTCCTAGAGCGTTTTAATGAAGCCTATGACACGAGTAGGCTTTCCAAGCTTCAGCGTATTGTTTCTATTGCCGCGTCACACCATCGTTATGCGTGGATTCACCCTTTTTACGATGGGAACGGGCGGGTTGTCCGCCTCATGTCCTATGCTGCCCTTAAAAAAATTGATGTTGGCAGCGAATTGTGGTCAGTAGCCAGAGGGCTTGCCCGCAGGAAAGATGAATACAAAGCTTTGTTACAGGCAGCAGACGAGCCGCGCCGTGGTGATTTGGATGGACGCGGTACTTTGTCTCAAGCTGCATTGGTAGATTTTTGTGAATTCTTCCTGAGCATCTGCATAGATCAGGTGGAATATATGAGTAACCTTCTCGACTTTAAAACATTGTCCGAACGCATGAGAATCTATGTCGAGGAAATGGTTGCCATGAAAGAACTGCCTAAAGGCAGTTATGCGCTCTTGCGCGAGGCTCTTCTAATCGGAGAATTTGAGCGTGGTAAGGTTGAGGATATTACAGGTTTAAAAAACCGTGCAGCCAGAGACGTTTTGTACGCGCTGACCAAAAAAGGCTTGCTGGTTTCAGATAGCCCAAGAGGGCCGGTGCGGTTGGGGTTTCCTATCGATGTTGTAGAGAGATGGTTCCCGTTGCTGTACCCAAGTACGAAGTAGAAATATCAGAGATTTTTTCTTAAAAGAAAAAATTATACCTTATAAGAAGTTCAATATATAACTATTACCATAGAATAAATTATACCGCAAAGAGTAACATATTGAGTTTATTTATAAAATAATACATTATTTCCCATAAGATACATTATCACTCTTGAAATAATGAATGGGGGCACTCAATCACCAGGCCGAATTTTCTCTCCACCAATAATCCAAAAAATATTCTCCGACCTCAGTTCTTTTGAACTAAACAGCAATCAAATTGCCATTAGCCAGCAAATCATCCGCATCCAGACCCGTTGCGCCGGAAATAGTCGCCACGTTCACGGCGCTGTAGGTTCCGCCGGTTCCGTCCCTGTCGACGGCCATGATCGTGTTGCTGCCGCTCGTGGTGAATGTCACGAAGTCGTCAATGGCGCTCTGGTTCGGATCGTAGCCGACCAACAGATTGCTGATGTCGATGGCGTCATCCTGCCCGGCATTGAAATCAGATATTGTGTCCTGAGCCGAGAAAGCCGAGGCGACTTCAAACAGGAAAATATCAGCCCCGCTATCGCCGTAGAGCACATCCGCCCCGGCTCCGCCTTTGAGAATGTCATTGTCGTTATTACCATGAATTGTGTCCACGCCATCGCCACCGGACAATGTATCGTTTCCGTCCCCGCCATTGAGCGCGTCGGTGCCAGTGAACCCATACAGGAAGTCATTGCCGCTATCGCCGTACAAGGTATCGTTATCGCTTCCACCATGCAGGTAATCGGCTCCGATGCCGCCGTTCAGGGTGTCAGCGCCTATATCCCCCGACAGGTGATCGTCACCGTCGCTCCCGTTGATAATATCGTTGCCACTCCGGCCAAGGATCGTATCTGCGCCAGTCGTTCCATTCATTGTCTGGCCGGAGGATGTGCCAATCACCCAGCTATTGTAAGTCGTTAAATCAAGCCAGAAACCATCCTGAAACACCAGATTCTCGATCTGGTTCGTGGTGCCCGTATTCAGTTGATCCGTCAAAACCATGTAATAGGTCGATGAATACGCAATTTTCAGGTCGTCCGTATTGATAACGGAAAATGTCAGCGATTGCGGGCCAACATTGTCCAACAACTGTATGATGTCAAGACTTCCCGACGTATCGGTAATGGTATCCGCGCCATCACCGCTTTGGTAACGGTAGGTATCATTACCATCTTCACCATACAGCGTATCGGCACTCGTGCTGTCGCCGCCATAAAGAATATCGTTTCCTGTACCTCCATAAACCGTGTCTGCGCCGGAACCTCCATCGAGAATGTCTGACCCCTCATCCCCGTACAGCGTATCGTTGCCGGAGCCGCCATCAATGTTGTCGTCTCCGTCACCGCCATAGAGCGTATCGGCATAAATGCCTGTGCCACCATATAACGTATCATTGCCCACGCCGCCATAGAGCGTATCGATTCCATTGCCGCCGTCGAGCGTGTCATCTCCGTCGTCGCCGTAAATCTCGTCATTATCACCTTCGCCGTAGATCGCATCGCTGCCCTCGTTGCCGTAAAGGACATCATTGCCGTAGCCACCGTAAATCGTATCGTTGCCCTCCTCGCCTAGAACTTCATCGTTCCCGAAACCTGCGCTGATTGTATCATTGCCAGCCCTGCCCAGCATCAAATCCGCGCCAGTTGTCCCGCTCAGCGTATCGTTGCCCGATGTACCGACGATCTGCGGCATGATGTTTAATTCGGAATTATCATCAAATATTATCTTCTCAATGACCTTGGAACTGCTGGCGTAATGATCCTTAACCGTAATGGATGAAGAAGGCGCCGCCGATATTGTAATCACCAGATCATTTCCAACTCTCGACTGGGATAGATCGCCGAGCGCAATACCCGCGCCCAGTTTAATGACATCATTGCCGCCTATATCCTGAAATGTGTCCTGACCGTCGCCAAGATTATAGATATAGGTATCGTCGCCCTCCAGTGCTTGCAACAGGTCGTTTCCTGCGCCACCCATAATCGTGTCGCCCGTTCTAAATCCAACGACGGTATCGTTTCCGCTCGTAACCTGCGAAGCAATCGCCATGTCCCTTAAATCCTGTTCGTCCCATGTCGTGCTGTCAGCAAAATTCACTTCATCAATGCGGTAAACATTATATGTGTAGTATTCCTGCTTATCGAACAAAACGCTATCCGTTGTCCCCGTGATCGACAGGAGGATGCTGGCGTTTGTGCCTCGCGTTACCACAACATCGCCGGGATCAATGCCCGCCATGAATGTCAGACTATCAAATCCGCCGGAATCGCTGAGAATATCTTGCCCGTCACCCAGATTAAAAATATAGCTATCGCTGCCGCCTTGGCCGTCAATGGTATCGTTGCCCAATCCGCCTTCGATAACATCGTCATACTGGTTCCAGCCGGTGATCGTGTCATTGCCTGTAGTTGTCGCCGTGGCGATGGCCATTTCACGCAAATCCTGTGCAGTCCAGACGGTATTGTCCGCGAACTGAACCGATTCAATCTGCGCCACATCGAAACTGTAAAAATTCTGGTTTTCTATTGTTAAAGAGTCAGTCGTCCCATCAATGGAAAGGAGAATACCATCGAGTGACGTGCGGGTGACAATGACATCGCCCGGATCGATCCCGGTCAGGAACGTGATTTTATCATCCGCACTGCCGCCCGATGTGCTGAAATCACGAATAACGTCCTGTCCGTAGCCCAGACCGAAAACATAGGTATCGTTGCCGTTACCACCTTCCATCCGGTCGTTTCCTGCGCCGCCGTCATGGACATCGTTCCCGTCGCTTCCGTATAAAGTATCCGCGCCGTCGCCGCCCAGAAGACGATCATTTCCCGCGCCACCCGTCAGCGTGTCGTTTCCGCCCTCGCCGAAAAGATAGTCGTCGTTATTTTCCCCATAGAGAAAGTCGGGAAGATAATCGCCGATCAGCGTGTCATAACCATCCCCGCCATAGAATTTGGCTGCCGCGCCATCGGCGGTAATCGTGTCGTTGGAGCCATACCCGTAAACCAGCAAGGTCTGAACCGCCGTGCCGGAAACGATCAGCGTGTCGGCCAGCGCGGTGCCGTAGAATTTCTGCTCGATAATCGCGGAAAGATCGATAATGGAACTGTTGGAATCGAATACAATCTTCTCGATCTGAGCACTCGCATCGCCATAGCCATCAATCGTGATAAGTGATCCCGTGCTGAGCAGGACAATAAGCTCGTTGCCGTAACGGTATAAATCTGTCACGTTTGCCGTCGTAAGCCCCGTGGAAGACACAACATGAATTTCGTCATATCCACTGCCGCCGACTTCTGAAACCGTGTCATTGCCGGAGTCATACTGGTAAATATCGTCGCCGATGCCGCCCAGCATATAATCGTCGCCAGAGCCGCCATTCAGGGTATCGTTCCCTGCGCCGCCGATCAGTTTGTCATGACCGTCAAGCGCGTTGATGGTATCGTTTCCATCAAGCCCCTGAAATTCATTGTTATGAAAGCCCCCGGCATTGCTGTCCGTGATCGTGTCGTCACCGGATGTGCCGGTCACAAGATTGTCGTAGAAAATCTCGAACGAACCCCAATCATCGGAACTGTCGATGATGCCCCCCAAGGAACTGGTCATCAGGCTGACGACATCCTGCCAGTCGCTCAAGCCCGGCTCGCTCGTCGCCGCCACGGCTGTATCAAGGGCCGCGATCTCGCCGACGGTTAAATTGTCCAAACCTTTCGTGTAGCCCAGAAACTGGGCAAACTGCGTCCACACGTCGGACGGCTCTGCCGCCGCAATGGCGGCATCTTTAACAGCGTCAATGCCAGCCTGAACCAGATCAAGGTCGCCCTGAATGCCCGCCGTATAAAGATTGTAATAAGCCCCTTCAAAAATATCGGAACCAACAAGCTGAGCAAAAATATGGACGGCGTAATTCGTAAGAATATGCTGGTAAACGGCCTCAGAATACTCCCCGGCCTCGGGCAGGGGATTGGGCGAACCGTACTGGCTGAATGCCTCGCCCTTGAAGGCTTCGTTGAAAGCCAAATGCTGGCCGTCAACATACGACCCCCGCGAAGTCGGGCTGACGGATTCTACCCCTGCCCATGCGAAGAGAATATCTTCAACGCTGCCCTTGAAACTTTCCCAATCTCCCAAAACATCGGCCAATGCCGTGCTGGCAGCAATAGTGCTAAGTTGCTCCATAATGGAAGAAGGATCGGTGCCGTTATCGATGGAGGCCGCGATATGCAGGTCTTTCAAATCCCCGAACCCGCGCAAGGTCGGCAGGAAAGCGGCGCGGATGTCGAAATCGTAATCCGCCACGTTGTGCGTGAAACGGGTGTCGTAAGTAAACCACGCATCAACGACCGTTTGCTCGATGCCGCCCATGGTGAAGGTGGATTCATGGGTGATGATGTTACCGTTCAATTCCTCGTTGCCGACACGCGACGCCGCCAGATTTATAGATGTAATATCAAGGGAAGCCAGAGTGTGCAGTTCGCTTTCCTGCGAAATTCCGTCGCTGTTGGTATCTGTCCAGATCAGGAGGTCGTCAAATACCGTATCGCTGGAATTAATCACGCCGTCGTCGTTGGCGTCGTGCGCAGCGAGGACGGTAAAGCCATCCGTGGTCAATGTGCCGAACAGTTCCGTAATGCCGTCGATTGTTCCGTTCGCGTTGACATCAAGCGCGAGCAGACCGTCATCCGGCTCCACCCATCCGGTCAGGACGGCTTGACCGTTGCCGCGCAAATCAAAATACGTGCCATAATCGGCGAGGGCGTAAAGCTCCACGCCGTCATTGTCGAGATCGAACACCAACGGCGAGCCTTGATCCTCTTCGCCATTGGGCCTCTGCGGCGGCTGCGGGCCTTGATCGCCATCCCCGCCACCTCCACCGCCCCCTTGCCCCTGCCCGCCATCGGAACGTCCGTCGGAGTTGGAGTCCTCCCCTCCTTGAGGTGACATATTATCGAGATCATGCTCAAATGCCTCACAAAGAGACATTGGATTAAGATTGGCAAAATCATCCCAAGAAATTGGATCTATATCATTTAAATCTGCTTGCGAAGGATCCATCACAAGCTCGCCATTTGCCATTGCATTTAATATTTTTTGTATTAAATCCGGTATATCCGTTGCAGTCTCACCAATAGTTCTCCCAGAAGCATTATTGGCGTAATCCATAGCGCTATTAAGCGTATTCTGTCCGATCTCTACTATTTCAACAATTCTTGCGCCCGTGCTACCAAAATTATAACTAAGAACAGCACTGGTATACGTATGCCTATAAACATCGTTTACCCAAAAGTAATCGCTTTGGGTCATCTGACCTACATCAGCATATCCTCTGCCATCGCTGTATGCCTGTATAATGGCATCATAATTTAGTGTAAAATTCACAAGTGCTGCACCATATAAAGGATATGCAAAACCAGTTGACGCACCTGTCGAATAAAGATTTGTTACCAAGTTGCTAAATGAAGGGGAACAGGACATTTATTTCTCCTTTTTAAGATTTGTCACTAGAATTTGGCCCGGATCAGAAGGTTGATAATGATGATATATAAAAGCTGCATTTTCAGAAGAGATGCAGCCATCATTCAAGGTTCCTATTTCATCAAGAAAATTTATTTCTTTATTTTTTATTTTTAAAATGTACATACTGCTAACCCCATCCTTTGTTAGCCGCAACCCCCAAGTATTGTACACAAGATTTTTTACAACATTCCCATTTTTTATAAATAAAAACCCAGCATAAAATGTTGGCCACCAGTAGGTCATAATATCATTTTCTACAATTTTGTAATCATACTTGTACATATCTTCAAAAACTTTGGAGCGGGGGGATGTCCCCAAAATAAGCACAGGGGATGCAAAAAAGTTGTAAGAAGGAAAAACACAGACTGTATCCCAATCAAAATCCGTTACATCTCCAATCATAACGATGTTGGAATTTGTATTATTGAAAGCGCTTTCGACCTCTTTTATAAATTTTCCTTCTTCTTTAGGGATGCAAAAAATAAAATACAGAAATAGAAAAACAATTGCGGCAAAGCCAGCGATAAAAAGGATTGTTTTTTTTCTTAAATTTTTCATGCGGCTTCCTCACACCAAAATTTCACATACAATGTCGATTGTTCCATAGCTTCTCTAAAAAACTTGCTCATTTGCCTAGTCAACCCCCATTTTTTACGAACTCCTTTTTTAGCAGCAGCATTGGAACACAAATTTTTTATAAAAGTCAGTCTTGATTAATATTTTTCAATTCCTTATGATAGTCGTTCAAAATTAATTCTCGCATTGGTTGTACAATAAAATGCAGGATTTATTCTGAGCCTTTTGCCCATCAATTTTTGTGGCTGTGCTTTTTTGCATTTTCCTGACATGCGAACGGATATATAAAGGCAAGATGAATTCGGAAAGAAAAAATGCTTACCGAGAAATACCCAAGCATTTAAGAGAGCTTGCCGCCGCGCACGATGTTTCACTGAAACTCATACAAGACCATCTCTCCAAGCCCACAAGAGAGATGGAAGAAAAAGGGTATAGCCCTGCCGAAATAGCCTCTGCATATCTGATTCTGGCCCGGTACGCCCTGTGCAACAATTACGACAAGGAAAAAATTGATAAAACTTTTGAAATTCTTTCCGACTTTGCCAGACGGCGCGTTGAAGAGGCCATGAAACATAAGAAAAAACAAAAATCACGGTCCTTACACTGACAAAAAATGCATAGTATTTTGATAGTTATTGCCCTTCTTTTAACTTCACCCTCGTTGGCTTTTGCCGAAGAGCCGAAAGAGCTGGAAGTTCACAATTTTACGCTTCCTGCGGTTCCCCATATCGAATACCAAGAAGACGATTCCGGTCAGGAACAACATCAGGTACAATTCAATGGACAGGCCAGAACCTACCAACTCTACGCGCCTGAAGGGGCCCCTGATCCAAGGCCCGCGATTTTACTTCTGCACGGCGGCAAACGTAACGGCGTTTCGTTGGTGGAAAAGTGGAAAGACATCGCCGATAAAAATAATGTCATTCTTATCGGCCCCACGGCATCAGGCAGTTTATGGAGCATGGAAACCGATAGCCCGGAATTTCTTGACGCCGTCATTGAAGATGCCAGCCGTTATTACAGCATCGATCCTTCGCGGCTTTATTTATTCGGTCATTCAAGCGGGGGAATACAGGCGTGTTATCTTGTCACCCGGCGCTCAAAAAAATTCGCGGCAGCCGCCGTGAATGCCGGTATGTTTCTCAGCTATAACGATTACAGCTATGTGAACCGGGCCGACCGAAAAATTCCCATGGCATTTCTGACCGGCACGAACGATAACATAGTGCCCATGGATAAAGTCAGGGCCACCGCCGATGTTTTCGCTGCCGGGGGCCATGACACATCTCTTTATATTTTTGACGGTCATACGCATTGGTATTACGATTCAGCGTCCGATATAAATGAAAAAGTCTGGCAATTTTTAAGCTCATATGAGCTTCAGTGAATGTAATTTTTAAAATGAAAAATGATAAATCAGAAACGAGGTACAAGGCAGGGTTCGACAACCCTCTGTCCGATCCTGACTTCGATCAACTCGACAGAAAGCGGCTGATAAGCCACATTTATTCCCACCTCACAAATCTTGAGCCGGAATGGTCTGTGCGCGTGGGGTTTTTGGCTCCGTGGGGTGCGGGAAAAACCACCATATGCCGCTGGGTCGCCAGCGAAGCGGAAAAGGATGGCCATATCCCCGTCTTTTTCAGCCCGTGGGCTGCAAGAACAGATGGCGAACTATGGGTCGGATTTTATACCGCTCTGACGTCCGCTCTTATCAGCAAAGGAAAAAAGATCAAATTTTCTAGGGCGACGATAAAACATATGACCGCATCCCTGTTGCACAGGGGCTGGGCTGACAGTATTGGGCAGCTTCATCAAGCCGGGCAGACCGGCATCGAGGTTGTCAGGTCGATTGCCAGTATCAATGACCGGGATATAAAGCATCTATACGAACAAATCAAAGGCAAGCGTTTTATCGTTATTCTGGATGATCTGGATAGGGTCGATCCCGTTCTGATCCCCCGTCTTTTGATGACCCTGCGCGACATCATGGATATGGAAGGTTTTTCGTTCCTGCTGCCGTTTGATGACAGGATCGTCGCTGACGCACTGAAACAATATAATTCTGCGCTCGGCTTCGGTGAAAACTTTCTTGAAAAAATTCTGGATTTCCGTGTTCATCTATCAAAGCCTGCCGAGAACACCGTCATGGCATTTTTCCGGCATGAAATCCAATCATACTGCTCTTTTATTCCTGTAACTGCTCTGGAGGGCCTAGAAAAATTCCTTCCTATCAATCCACGCAGGCTTAAATCCCTCGTGCGCGGCTTGCGCGTGTTCGATGCCGAGGCAAAGCGACATCGCCCGGATGAAATCGACTGGAAGGCTTTGATTTTTGCCCAAATGATAAAACTGGAAGATGAGGCGTTTTATAATCTCTACATCAAAGACACTTTTTTCAGAGAGGGGGAGGTTACGTTTGAGGATACGTCCGGCATTCATCCGTGGACGGCAGGATTTATGGAGCGGGATCAAAGGCAGGCAGAGGAAACGGAAAAATCCCGCATTACAGAACTTCTCGACAAGGCCAGTGTTGAAATTCCAGAAAGGCGGGAGCGGTTAATCCAGCTATGCGAGGGCTGGCGTCATTCATGCGGTGTTCTTGGTCATGACCGCATTCTTTACGCTCTGAAACTTCTTGTTCAGCCGGAAACCCTGACATGGGCGGAGTTCGATGCTTTGTGGGCTGCCTGGTCTCAAAGTCATAATTTACTTGGAATATCGCCTTGGATTTCCGGTCATGCAAAAAAAAACGAGAAGCCTCTGGACGAAGTTATCAGGGAAGTTCTTTTGACCCTCATACAGCAGTACAATTCACATTTGGAGAAGGCATCATCCGTTGCGCTGAAAAAAGACAATGCAGATTGTATCCAGGCGGCAGATGAAATTCTGACCCTAATCGATCTAATCTGCACAGAAACAGTTCTCGACATCCCGCACAAAAAAATTCTTACAGCAGATATTTTGCAAAAACTGATTGGCGTGATTGCCAAGTGGTTCCATTTTAGAGGCAATCAGGCCGACCGTGAACAGCGCGGCAAAGAAGAAACGCTGGTGAAAAAATGGGTTCAAAAGGCGAATGATCTGGGAATGGGAGCGGCATATCACGGTTTTCTTGTTAAGCTGGACGATAATCGCTTTGGCGATGAGCGTGATATTGGCCGCCTGTACAAAGAATTGATCGAGATGGTCGGGCCGGCTCTGACCGATGATGCGCTTGCCATTCTCAAGAAATCGAACGGCATCAAAGAAGTTTTTCCTGACGGCGCAAACGAAGGGATCAAAAGGGTTCTATTGGATGCCGGAAGCGATATTTGGAAAATAACAGAGGGGCAGCCATCATCGGCAGAGGAAATTCTGGCCACGGCAGCGATAGATGCGGCGGTGCAGATCAACGCCCGTGATTTTCTCGATCTGCTCAAAAAAGCCTCTGCTTACGGTACATGGGAACTCCGTACCGAGCAGGTGAGCCAGTTTTATACGCATCCCGAATTGGTGGTATCCGTCTGGAATGCTGCCATTGCAACAGAACTGCAATACAGACGGCTCAAGGAAACGCGCCAGATACGGGATTATCTCATCGCCCAGCACATCCCTGCTGCCAGCTTGGCAACGCCTGCCTGGTTAATGGTAGGCCATGAGGAACCTCAAAAAAATCAGGCACAAGCTGCTGAGCAATAATATAATTTCCGTAAATATTATTTTTTCTTGTTCACTAAACAACTGTTAGTATGAGTAAAATTATATCATATTTTCTGTAATCTATATTATCACTCCAGCGATTTGGGGGGGAATCTAAAAAAATCAAAGGGAGCTGAAGCTCCCTTGATAGTTAGTTCCCTTTCGGGAAGCGGACAATTCTTGCGAATGCCGTATCTATTACCAATATAACCCCAAGCCCATAAAAAGGCAATGAAATCCTGGGATTCATTCAGTTTTTAGTCACAGGAGAGCAAGTGAGAAGACGTTATTCATCATAATTTGCTTTATTCTGGTATCGAGGAAAAATTTACGCCAAAACGGTCAGATGAAAAGATTAGCCAAAGTTACACTCCGTCCTCGCGTAAAGACTCCACTGCCGCCTACAAAAAAAGGCGAGCTTATGCTATATTACCACATGCTCGTCGTGTCGAAACATCAAACCGAATCCAGCGCCTCGCCTTGCTATCTCTGCGGAGCGCCACTGCAGCCACCAACGAATAGCGATCACGTTCCTCTGCGCGGACTGATCGCGCCTGCCATCACGCGCAAGCACAACCTCGACCGTTTACTGACCATATCAGTGCATCGCAGCTGCAACTCTGCCTATGCGCGGGATGAAGAGTATTTCCTTGCGAGTCTGATGCCCTTCTCCCGCGGATCGGAGGCTGGAGATGCTATCTACAAAAAATACTTGGACGACTTCGCCAAGGACGCGCGCAAGGCCAAGCTCATGCGTAAAGTCCTCCAAGAATTCGATTCTGCGCCAAGCGGGCTTGTCATCCCCGGGAAGGTTGTGAAGCGCCAAGACGGCGCACGCATTTCTCGCGTGGCGTGGAAAATTGTGCGCGGCCTGTATTTTCATCATTATGGCCGAGTAATGCCAGATGGCCTAAATACCAATATAACCATGACGGCACCGGGTGAGTGCCCACCGGAGGTGTTTCTACAGGTTAAGGACTTACCGGACGATGTCACGCATGGGCGCTATCCCGGCATCTTCGATTATCGCTTCCGCTGTTTCGATACGGGCGAAGGCAAGCTGCACTATTGGGGCATGCTGCTTTGGGACAAGATCATCATCACCGTGACATTCCATGATCCATGGACTTGCGATTGTGAGAAGTGCGTCCACGCGCTAGCCGCACTCCCGTTAGCGGTATGACTAATCACCAGATCGACGAAGCCGAAGTACGGCGCATCATGACGGCAGGTTTAGGCCGGGCTGAGCTGGAATTTGCAACATCAGTTTGTACCCCGCTTTTTTGGGTCATGCGGGAAGAAAATGGGAGTGTCCGCGTTCGCAACGGCACGGCTTTCTTCCTCGACGCGGGTGAAGAAGTATTCGCTGTAACGGCGGCCCATGTGCTTACGGGACTGGAGGAAGATCGCTTAGCGCACACCGTCTTGGCCGTACAGCTTGGGGATCTGGCTGTGGATTTTAATGGCGCACACGCAGTGATCGACCGCAGCGAACAACTAGACATCGCGACGTTCAGGATCACCGCCGCCGAAGTTGCGGCGATAGGAAAAACCGTTTTGATAGGATCGCAAGCCGCGTGGCCGCCTGCGCCGCCGCAGCAAGGACGCGGAGTCTACTTTTCCGGCTTCGCCGGAGCGGATACATTATGGCATTCAGAGGATGAAATCTCCTTCGCCGCCGCGCCTGGCAGCGGAGTAGCGGATATGGTTGGGCGACGTGACATCGGGACAGTATTCAACCGCGAAAACTGGATTGACGTGATGGGACTCGGTCTACCGCCTGAGCGATACAATTTTGGGGGCATTAGCGGCGGCCCTATGCTCTCAGTAATCGAGCGCCATGGCATCCGCTCATGGGCGCTTGCCGGGGTGATCTATGAAGGGCCGAACCCGTCCACTGACGAAGGGCACGCGATTGCTGGTTTCGAAACTATCAGGGCTCGGCGCGCGCATTTTATAAGGCCCGATGGTCGTCTCGACCTCGACCTATGGGATGCTTAGGCCGCCCGACCAATGTCACGCCGAAACCAATCGACCACCTCAGGCGGCAGGCGAAGACGCTGCGCGGCGGTCGCCATTCGCTCGGGTTCGTATTGGAATTGCGTGATCTGTATCCCGCGCCATCCCATTTCCAACATCATGTGGGACATTGAAGACATGCTCCACATAATCGCTCCCTGATTAGGCGTGACCGGAGCATCTTTTAAAAAGGCCAGTGTTGATAGGCACGTCATCTCGTCGAAACGCTCGCGGAGTTGCTCGTCCGTGAATCCTCGCATATAGGGGTTACGCCTATAATCGAGTTCCCATTGTTCGTACCGCTTCATTTCTTCGGGAATGTGCTCGATGGTACTGAACTCCTGCGTTCTAGGATCTCTATGGTATAGGGGAACGCCGTTCCATTGCGCCCAACGCACAAGAAACAGCTCCGTCACGTCGCGCTTCCACTGTGCATCCTCAATCGATGAGCCCTCAATGCAGACCATGGGAAAAGCGATCTCGCGGTTGACCGTGGCGGCATGGCGCTCGCTTATGAAGATCACCGCATCAATATGTGGATAAAGAGGTGCCCCTTTCTCCTGCCGAAGCAAGAGGTGCTGGACAATGTAGGCAACCATCTTAGGGTCGTAGATTTCATGATCCTCATTGACGAGAACCACCACCTTGACCATGTTCTTGCGTGGAAAGTCCTCCTTATGGGTCTTAAGCTGCTTGTTAGCCTTGTGGATGTGGTTCTTTATTGCCCGGCCAAGGCGCTCCACAAAACGGCGTTTGACATCCTCCGGCTGGTCAAAGTGTTTAAAGAATGATTGGATCGGGACTGAGCCTAGGAATTCCGGCCAGTCATCTCGTTCACGCAGTTCGTCCGTCAGATTGTCGATACGTTCTGACGCATCTTCCTCCAGACACTTGAGTTCTATCGCCAGCAAGCCGCTCAGGCACCGAAAATCTACTTTCCGCGCTTCGGGGTGCTGCACGTCGTCCATCGCTTCCCCGTTGAGGGCTTCAACAAAGAAGCTTTCCAACCGAGGCTTGAGCTTGGCGACCTTTCCTGTGCGTTCGATTCTCACTTAAAACTGTCCGCGTCTAAGAATGATGTCATCACGATTATCGCCGTCTTCCGCGACCTCTCTGGGCGTTCGGCCTAAGCGAACCCGACGCAAAAATTCATCGTAATCCTTTTTCGCCCATATTTTTTGAGGCTGGTACTCGCTTTTACGGAGCTTTCCTTGTTGCCCCAGTTGTTCCCTTCCAAGATAAACGAAAGGATTTCTTTCACGATAAATGAGAGGCCTTTAGAGCCTAACTATAGTCGTTCTGGTTAAGTTTTATACAATAGATCTGCTCTCGAAAGTCCAGATACCGTCATGCCCGCGTAGGCGGGCATCCGGCCTGAAAGCCGCGTCTGCGGCGACATTTCCAGACCCCCGCCTTCGCGGGGGTGACGAGTAGAATGTATATTTCTTATCTGAAATGACTATAATTGATTTTTAAAAACTACCCTTTCAATTCACTCTCATTTATCCTGAAAAGAATCCTTTATCGTGAAAAATTACATTGAACGATTCCTCCTACACTACATGAAATGCTTCTCGATAACGCCTTTGGCAACTTGACTATCGAAGCCGGGGCCTTCTGTTGTAATAATTAATCTGTCTGAAAATCCGTGTTTTTTATACCATGCATGTTTAGCTTCTTGGTATTTTCTATAGGCAGGGTCGTGAAGCATGCCTTCATGTTCCCAATACCATGTTTCTCCGGCCCAATGAATGGTGAAATCAGGCAGCTTTTTAGTACCGTCCGGCGCTGATAAGGTGATCTCATACTTAAACGGAATCTCCCGCTCGTGTAAGAGATTAGCTATGATAACTTCCGATTTGGAGCGCACCATATCGCCTGTCAGGGCTTTATGGATTTTGCCCTCTTCGTACCAGCCTTCCATTTCTTCCAGTGCCTCAGGAACCGGTTTGAAGCTAAAGAGCGAAGAATTGATCCGGGACAGTTGAGACATTTCACGGCGGCGAAGCCTTTCAAGAGGGCTTAAATCTTCCTCGATAAAGAGGGTGCAATGGCGTTGCGCTCGCGTCAGGCCCGTATAGAACAATTCTCGCCACATGAGGGCTTTCCGATGCTTGGGAACAACATAATAGACCCGTTCAAATTCGCTCCCCTGCGCCTTATGAACGGAAATCGCATAGGCAAGTTCCAGATTGTCTTCTACTTTTCCGTCAGAATCATAATCCACCCATAGATGCTCCTTGCGGCTGAACATGACTTGGAATTTCTCGATATGAAAGTAGGGAGATGTCCACTTCGATGCATCAAATCCATGAATTCTGACGGAACCTATTTCTCCGTTGAAAAGGTCTAACTGTTCGCTCTTACGGGTCTTGGCGTTGTACGCCCATAGCCTTTCCCGACCCGTGCGGTTGCGTATCTGGATTGCCTTGTCGAAATAGGTGATGCCGCCCAGCATCCCCTTCTTTTCCACGGGCGATCCCTTGATGCGTGAGGCTTGGATCACTTGGTTAAGATGCTCCGTTCCTGCCGATTCACCCCGGTAAGGCGTAAGAATTTGACTACGTTCAGGATAGGCTATTCCTTCGCGGGAAAAATATTTTTCCCAAATTTCCCAAGGGCGTTCAGGATTGATCTTTATCCCTACGGCTTCTTCCATATCGCCAACAAGCGTGGAGAGCAGGATTTTCTCAAGCTCTGCGGGGTTTGGCCAATACAGCACTCGAAGATCCCCGTCTATTTCTCCACCTTCTTGCAAACGCTCGAACAATTCGTCTTCCTGCTTCTCTTGCTCACCATAATATTTGGTTTCTGCAACCGGCGTACGCCGGAATAAGGATGCCAAACGCAAAATACCTGTTCCATGTTTGGAAAGACGATTTTCTATTAGCCGCATGTTGACTTTGAGTTCGGCAAGGTTGTCCGGGGCTTCCTGCCTTAGCCAGTCTATGAGGTCTGAGAATACTTTCCCCGTGCCGATGGGAGGTAATTGATTGGGATCGCCCACAAAAATAATGCGCTGTATTTGATTCCAGTTCACCGCACGGAAAAGTGCCGCGAGCAAACCCAAATCAAGCATTGAGGATTCATCTATAATCAGCGTCTTCACGCCTTCCTCACGCGAGCCTCCCTGCCGTTTGAAGGTAAGGTTTTCATTGAGCCAACCATGACCGGCAAGAAACGAATGAACCGTTTGGGCATCCTTGCCCGTTCGCTCACGCAAGCGGTCGGCGGCCTTGCCGGTAGGGGCAAGAAGTTTAACCGTCGTGCCAAGGCCATGCGCTTTTTCAATGGCCGCAATAACAGCCTTCACAAGCGTAGTTTTCCCCGTGCCTGCTTCACCGGCCAGCACAGACAATGGTTTTCTGAAAATTCCTTGGCAGATAGCAACTTGGGAATCAACTGCATCCGCGTATTCCTTGGGGTGATCTTTGGCAAGAGTGCTTTCCTTTTCGGTAAGCAGGGAACGCCACATATTTTCGGCAACCGGAAAGCGAAGCTCAATATCGGGCCTCATTACCAAGGAACTCAAGGTTTTTTCCACTAATCTTTCATCGGAGAAAACCGTTCCAAGATACAGGAACAGAGTATCCTCCACGGTCTTATAGATGACCGCAGGTTCTAACTCCTGTTGCTCTACTTCCAAATGCCGCAAGCTGAACTTTGCTTTTTTCCAATCCGGTAAATAATCAAGGCGATGATTTACGGCACTTAAAACTTGCTGTGCTCGTTGGAAGGTATGCTGATTCAGATGGTTTAACTGCTCTACCACGAGAGCCCGCAGGCGTTTTGGGTCATCAGCGGAAATTAATGATTCCCCAATGTCTGGCGAAGGGATCATGCCGTAGTCAATTTTACTGAATGTAACCACGTCGTCGCTTCCCTTGCCTATATACTGTTCCGACAAAATATAGGGATTCAGTGATATTTCCTCATGAGAAGTCCAGATGCTTACTTTTTCTGGCTCATCAAGGATTTTGACGATTTGTTCTTTTGTCAGGGAAAACCTTGGCAGCGTTTCCCTCAGTAGCTTTTGCTGCACCACTTCAAGATACCGCCAGCGGCGACGCGCCTCATCAAAGGGTTTGCCTTTTAAAATGCTTGGAGGAGTGCCATTTTCCAGCGCAGTAAAAAGGGTTCTATGAATTTCATCATCGGGGGTTCCAACTTTGGCCTGTTGTACGCAATAGGAAGCTCCATCCGCGAAACCAAGATAATTCATGCAACCGGATAGGCCGGGGTATAATCCCCTGCTGCGCCATAATTCAGAAAGAATGCTACCAAGCCATTTGCGATGTGCTTCCCAATTTTCCGACGTATCACCGATTTCCTCTAAAGCGCCCGCAATCTCCATAAAACGCTCGATAAGCGAAAGAGCGCCATCATCGGAAATATGGCGCGTGGCATATTTGAAGTCCCGCGTGTTTTCCGGGGTTAGAAGAATTTTCTCCAGAACATTAGGTTGATCCATATATCGGTGATAAGGGATTCGCATGCCCTGATCGGGATAATGTGACGTGACATCACGAAACCATGCATTTGGTCCGTATCTGTCTCGCATGGCATCGGATTGACCATCCCAGAGAAGTTCCGCACCAATCTTTTTAATCCTGCTTACCCCGACAATAACGTATTTCAGATTATCTTCATCACTGAAGGGGTTGGAGAAATTGGCATAGTAAAAGATAAGGCTCTTGTTTTCTTCAAGCGGCTCAAAAAAATCATTGGCTGCTTCACGGCGAAGATCAGCATTGTAGTGAGGTTTAGATTTAGGAGGGTTTTTAACTTCATCCTTATACATTTCCTCATACGGCCAAACGGAAACAGTCGCGGGAGCCAACGTCCATTTTTTAACTTGCGTGGTATCGCGGAACCATGTCGGAGGTGGGCCGAACGCCTGCAATGAGTCCGCTCCAAATGCATTAATGCTGTGAATGCAAGGAGGAGCTTGATCCAGCTTGGAGCAAGACTGACCGCACACGGATTCTGATTGCTCCCAAGCTACATCTTTTTTTTCAATCAAATCTTTCTGGTAGCTATATTGCCCTGAACAATAGGTATTTTCTCCGGGCGCACGGCAAATATGACCGTTCCAGCCGCTATCATGCCATGCCAAACGTGCGGAAATATGAGTTGTCATACGACCTCTTCAAATCTCATGAGATCACATGATGTAAGCTCGTATTGGACTCTGTGACAAAGTTCTTCAGCGGATAATCCGCTAAATTGAACGGAAAATTCATTTTGGGAGGTCATAAAGTGAAACCCTCTCCTTGGGTTATATAATCCCAAACTTTTAATTTCATATATTTTTGATAGTCTGCCGAGGGTCGAATAAAGAACCAACTGCCGTAGGTCGATTGACCTAAATGGCCGTCCGCCAGATTTGATCTCATACAGAATATCATCCGCGATCACATCACCGAAACAGGCATCCAGTTGGCCACAACCAGTAAATTCAGGCTTAACCACGACCGTTTTAAAACGCTTGAAGAAATTGAGCAGCCTTCGTCCTATTTCTTTCGATTCCTCAATTTCATCACCGTTCAGGTTACTCCAAAAATTAGGTGCCTTTGTTCTTAAATGAGATATATAGGCACTTGCTTTACTGGCAATATCCTCAATTTCGCCGGAAACAAGATCATCCAGCGTAGAGTCGGTTTTACGGCATCTGCAAAATAGCTCAAACCCCACTTCGTTGATTATCGCTCTTCTCGATGTTCCAATTTTGCTAATTAGTTCAGTTTCATGCCGGTCAAGCACCTGCACATTAATATGCCGCACAAAATCTTCTGACAGGGGGGAGATTGTTCGCCAGAAAGAGGTATGGTCACGAATGAAAGCGATTTCTGAAATCATAGCGGCACCTGCCATACCTTACCGGGCTGTTGCTGACTTTTAGATGCGGCCCAATTCTGAACGAGTTTTTCAAAATCCGAGAACCCGCCCTTGTTATGTTGCCTCCAATGACTACCCTCTTCGCCAAGTGCGTAGCTGCCTATGATAAAGGCACGTCTTAGGGGCGGCGGAAATGCGCGAAACTGACTTCGCAGATCGGATAACCATGCATCGTTTCGCCAGTTGAACATGGCCAAGATAATATCGCGCTTAATCATGACAGATTCCGTCGTAATAAACAGGTTGGTCAGTAATTCGATATTTTCCGGGCAAGAATCACTGGAAAGAACCCTACAGGCATATAGTTGATTGACCTTGGTTTTAATAAGGCGGGAATCTTCCTTAAAGAGAGTCCTGATAATCTCTCCTACCTTTGTTTTTGTAGAATCGGATAAATCAGCCCAGATGTGTTTAAGCACAATCATAACCGTTGGGAAGATAGGGTATAAATTGTGCAGGGAGTCACAGGTGGACAGTACCGCTTGATCCCTCGTTGAATCAGAAATAAACCTGAGCGATTTTACTATCTGTCTTGTTACGGCTATGTCTATACGGCTTTTTGCCACTTCCTTGCGAAGGAGGCCGATAATGTCAAATTTGTTTATCTCTGATCTTAACGTCTCATAATCTTCTTCTGCCGTGGGAGAATATGGATCAAACCGCAAGGATAATGAAAGAAACACCTTTGCATTTGTTTTGGCATCAGCATCGTCATTTTCTTCCTCGTCATGTGTAGCAAGCGGCGAAGTATTTTTGAATTCAGTCGATGACATGATGCGTGTCTTTGCTTTCTGCAAAGCCAGCCCCTCATTGTTGACCAGTTTTTCCGACAGAAAAATTAGCGCGTCAAAAATCTCTTCTTCGGACGAAGCGAATAAATGATAGTCATCCACAAACCGGCAAAATTTTATTCCTTTTTCTTTAAGCAAGCGGTCTGTTTTGCTTAACAAAAGTTCTGCCAATAACCTAGCCGCAGGCCCGCCAACTGGCAAACCGTGTGAATAGGTAGCGGAAAAATTTTTAAGAAGATCGATAACCCTATGCGGTATGTCACCGACGTTATTCAACCGTGTAAGTGCGTTCTCCAACTTGTGGTGGCGGACTCTCTGGTAAAAATCAGATATATCACAAATTGCCACCGTCTCGTAAGATTCCGCCAACTCTAAGCTACGGCGATGAAATGCATGCCACCCTATATCCGGGTCGAATAGTTTTTCATCATTACCAGAAGCAAAACGGTAGGAGTAAACATAACCCTCAGCTGTCGATATACGACTTTTTTCAATTTCCTCTCCTATCGAAATAATAATTCCTAGAAAGTATGCATTCCACAAAGGATCAATCTGCGTAACCCACCTAAACCCGGTATAGCCCACAGGAGATAGATAGCTTTCATTAAATGGCGGATCAGTGTCAAGCACAGCGTCAAAATTCTTATGTATCTCTTTAAGTAGCTTGATTACATCATTCTGGTTGTCAAAAAAAAACGAGTTTTCCAATGGGTACGGAAAAACATCCGTATCCCCATGTTTTGCAATGTTAATTAACGCTCTTTGAAAGTGCTTTTCCATCACCATCCCTGTTCATTCTATGCAAAAATCATTGCCGTTTCCTCAGATTTTTTAAATGTTTTTAGTGAGGTTGTCGTATATAACTTCAGTTATATACGACAACTGCATAAATTTAATAAAAAAACTGCCCCAGATATTTCCCATCAACCCACATCTTAACATATTTCGGCTTTACCCTTTTAACAGCTTCGTAAGACTCGCAATAATAGCGGTTTGAGCGATAGTCTTCCGGCGCACATTTTTTATCATAACATTTGGCTTCTTCCCTACCGCCACCCTGTGAAGATTCCCTCAGAACATATCCGTCTTTGCAGGCTTCCCAGATTTCCCGACCCATTTCATAACGTCCATCCGTCTTGCCATCGACCGTGCAGTTTGCCAACGGCGGCAACGGCGGCTTTCCCTTCTTGATCCGGTGCTTGAATTCGCTGTGGGCACCACTGCATCCGCTCGGAAACCCTCCCGGCAGACAAAGCCAGATTGCACAGGCATCCTGGGATTCGGCTTTTGCTGTTGCCGGCAGAAAGACCAACAAAGCCAGGATCATCAAAAAACACTTACGCATACACATCTCCTTTAAAAAACGGGCTTGAAAACCCCGATAACATCCTTTTCCCCGATCGGCCCATAATAGCGGCTGTCAAAGCTATTTTTCACGCGCGCCGAATATACAAAATACTCGCCATTCTCCAGCTCCCTGCACTCTTTCCAGACCGGCAGGGCGTTCCCGCTGCTATCCCGATCTTGAACGATATCGAGCAGCTTGCCGTTCACATAGAAAGAGCCGTCCCGGAAACAGACACGATCCCCCTCCCCAGCTATGACAGGCTTGAGAAAATGGGCCACGGGCTTCGCGCTGAAATAGCGTTCCGTATAGTCCAATACGATCTGCGGTGTTTTAAAAAGAATGATCTGGCCGATCCCGGCTTCCCGCCCCGCATAGCGGTAAAACCCTTCCGGGACGCTTGGCGTGGGGTTATAAATCACAAGCTTCTGGTAATGTCCGGTTAGAAGAAACGCCGTCAAAAAAAGACAAAAAATCAGGAAAAACGACAGGTAGAACCTTCTACGAAAATTATCCGTAGAGTTTTTCGTAGTACAGCCTAATGGCGTTGCAAAACAGTGTCTTTGCCGTAACATCATCCTGTCTGGCTCTTTCCAGCATCCTTTTTTTGGTTTCGATCCTGAGGCGAATGGAAGTTTGCTCCCCTGCCCCGTATTCCTCATATTCAAATTTGTGGCTTTGCCGATATTCCTCAAAACTCTTCAGGGCTTCCTCGTAAATTTTTTGCTGAGGAATGCCCATGTCCTTTGACATTTTAAGCAGGCGCGCCTTGACCTCATCCGGTAGTCCGGCAGGAAAAATATCGAATCTTGAAGGGTCATGTCCCATTGTGTCCTCCCTTTCTGGCAGGTATCGTTCAAGGGGAACTTAGACACTAAGATACTTAATTATTCCTTATAGGGTTCCAGAATCATATCTTTATTCACAAAAACTCTTACTTCCGATCCTCCCCGTATCTTCAAAGTCGGCTGAATATTCATGCTTTTGCTGACAAACCTTTGCCCGACGCGGCTTGATTCCTGGGCCACGGTGTCGCCTATATCGCCGCCCACGCTCTCGCCGTCATCGTCATTTGCCAGATTACCACCGAGGGATAACGTCGTCGAAAGCAGAACGGCTCCGGCCAATCGCATAAAGTGATTATCAACCTCATCTTCAAGTCCTGACATGCCGGCAGTGTCCGCCGCGATCATCCCGCCCAGCTTGATGGATTTTCCGTTTGGCATCATCAGACGCTCCCAGGCGACAAGCACCCTTTCCTGCCCGTAGGAAATAACGGAATCGTATCGCCCATAAAGCTTCGATCCTTGCGGGATCAAAAGAAAACGGCCTGTTACGCTGTCATAGACATGCTCGCTCACCTGCGCGATCACATCGCCCGGCAGATCGGAATTGATTGCCGTTATTAAAAGTGCCGATATCAGAGTGCCAGCTTTCACTTCATATTCACTCAGTGGCGGATGCAGCCGATCATCCAAAATGAATTCATCGCCCCCCTTCATGCTGTCCAGAAAGGCCATCTTGTGACCCTGTAGGTTCTGTTTGTCGTCCTCCGGCAGGTCAGACGCATAGTCTCCATCCGCACCGCCTTCGCCAAGCTCACCGCCCCGCGCGCTGCCGGGTTGAAAACCTTCTGAACCCTGCGTCTTAAGCGCATTGGCGTTTTGCATGTCAAAAAACACCCCGGAAGACATCGCTTTTTCCTGAAGAGCCTCCATATCGGCCTGCCTTCTGTCCTGCTCAGGATCAGCCTCTACAGCCATTTCCACAGGTAAGGTTTCCGCCACCGTGACGGGTTCAATGGGGATCTGGTCGTAGTCCTTCGGAAGCGCATTCAACGGTTCGTTCGTCGAGGCCGACACATCGGCGACAGGTTTTTCAAATTCATCCTGCGCCCTTTGTGTATCTCTGGGAGAAAACGCCAAAGTCATCGTTGTGACAACAATCACCGCCAGAACAGAGATTGCGGCAATAATGATAGGCGCCCGCAACCTGACCGGCTTTTCAGCAGATGTCTCAAGCTCCACGCCTTCTTTTCCATCATAATCCGTCATATTCGCACCTAACCGTTCAAACCTGTCTTGCTGTTATTGTTTGAGCCAAAAATACGGTCAAAAAAGCCTTTTGATTCTTGCCGCGTGATTCTCACGATCTTCTGGTCTTTTTTGCCAAGACGCAGCTCCGCCACGCTCACAATCCGATCTATGACGTAAAAGTTGCCCCTGACGCGGTAATTGACAATTTCCGTCTCCCCGCTATCGGACAAAACATACAGGACAGGAGCCTTTGTCGTACCGAGGGTATTGGCAAACCGGATGTAGGTTTTATAGCCGTCATCAAAAACTTCTTCCGGCAACCATTCCGGCTGCTTGCCCTCCACGGTTTCAATCGCATATTCATAATTGAGATCATCGATATTGACCTGTCCGGCAACGACTTGCTCTTCCTGAACGGCGCTGTTGATGGCTTTTTCCTCCAGATCCTTCAGATCGTCGTGCGGGTAATTCCAGGAAACAGAGGCGTTATAAACGCCATCATCGACCGATTTTGCTTCGATCATATAAATGCGCTCATCGGTCGTTACCATCATATTGGTGGACAGGTTCGGCTTGAGCGGCTTGACGATCAGGACAATCCTTTTGTCCTTCCCTGCCCCCATCGTGGTTTCACCCATGATCCAACGGACAGTATCGCCCGATGTCTTGGCAATCAGATTCTCCCCCGGTTTGAGAAGAATGCTCGTGATATAGCCGGGCGAGGCATAAACTTCGTATAATGCGCCAGGCATATAATCGAATACCTGCATGGCGTTGATAAATCCGGCGGGCGTGCTTTTCTGCAAAGCCGCCTTGCGCGCATCTTCAATGGCCTTTTCCGGCGAAACCTTGTTCGCCTTCACCATGCTTTCCTGAATGCTCGGCAGCTTTTTCAAGTATGGCTTCGCTACAGGAACAGGCACAGGAACATACTCAATGGTCTTGCCTGTATCCTCAGAGGCAGACACAAACTGCGTTTGCGGCGCGGGTTGCTGCTGATTTTGTGCTGTCACGCAGCCAGAAAGCGCAATAACGGCCACGCCAGCCAGAAACATATTCTTACTTAGCATTGATAAACTCCTGATCCCATGTCATTGACGTAATTTTAATGCCGAGCGGGTTTTGATGAATTTCCTCCGCCGTTTTGGGCTTCTCCACCGCAACCGTGAAAACACCGGTGTAATGCCGCATTCCGACATTCTGCCCTTTAATAAATTGCTTTTCGTTCCAAGCCACCTGATATGTCTCCGGCGCCCTTTGAACGACGCTCGTAATCTCCACGGATCGCGCCTCTTTTCCTATATCGGCAAGGGGATTTGTTTCACGCGCATAGTCATCCAGAACGGCTTTTGCATCGAGAGATATGAAATTATAAGCTTCCGTCCAGCTCTTACGGACGACCACAGGATCAATCGATTTCGATCTGATTTTCTTCACAAACTCGCTCAGAAAATAAGCTGTCTCTGCTTTAGAAGGCTGATAGGCGTTGCCAAGAAGTTTGACTTCACCGATCCTGCCAGCATCGTCCACGGGAACAATATAAGTTTCCACCTGCTTGTTGATGGCAACAAAGCCCAGAATAACCGCCAGCACGACGGCCAGGGTGCCGAAAAGAAATGCAGCAATGCGCCAGTTGTGTGCCTGAACACGTGCGCTTCCTATGCGCTCGTCCCACTCCTGCGCGCCACGATGATATTGATTTTGCGGAATTGTCTGACCGGAATACGGCCTTGATCGTTCAGGAAAACTCATAGTTTTTACTCTCCTTCATCCGGGTAATTCGATCCAGTGGAGGAAATTCCCCCAGAGCTATCGTTGCGCGACATCGAGGACGTAACGGCAGAGCCAGCAACCACGCCTTTGCTTGTGCCTGCCCTTTTATTTTCACTCTGGCCGCTTCCATCAGCCTGGGAATGTTGGGCATGAAATGTCGGAATGCTTTGGGACAGATTGCCTTTGCCGGTATTGTCAGCGGCGAACGTGTTAAGAGACGATGCGCTGTTGCTCGCCGATAAAGGCTGCCCGTTGATTGAAATCTGTCCGGCATTCGCCGCTCTAATGAGAGGATTAACCGCAAGCCTCCCTGTTCCAAGGGCAGTTCTTCCTGCGAGATACCCTGCCCCGCCCACCATGGCCGCCGACCCAATCGCGGAGGCAGCCATTGCCCCCGCTCCTAATTGCGGCCCCCCTGTAATCAGTTCGGAAGCAACGGCTGGCGCGTGAAGAGCCAGCATCATAAGCATCAGAGATGCCAACATAAGTGAGAAAGACTCATTCAAATTAAGGACATCGACTGGTTTTATAGAACCGAAAATCCCATACCCTATGGAAATAATAAGTGAGAGAGTCAAAAATTTCAGACCATAAGATACAACCAGTCCCAAAGCTCTTTCGGACATGAAGTTTGTGTGTTTTAGAAGACCAAAAGGCACCAGAACAAATGCGGCCAGAGTTACCAGTTTAAACATAACCAAGGTTACGAAAACCTGTATGGCCATAATGAAGAAAGCTGCAATCACGATAAAGCCAACCAAAAAAAGTACAATAATTGGCACAATATTTTCAAAAAACTCGATCGGTCCAGTGAGGTCTGAAATTTTCAGGGCAAATTCTTTCCAGTAATCTATGCCTAATGCTGCCAGAGAACCGGGTGAGAAAAAAATATTCGCATCAAGTGTGTTCCCACCAGCCTTCACACCGAGATCAACAAAGCTTGTAATAATTATGCCCATCAGGGATGACCAATTATTAATCAGGAAAGCAAAAAACCCTATCAACAACACCTTTCTCAAGAAAGGAACCATTGCCTCCTCCCCCTTCAAGGCCCAGAAAAGCCCTGCCAGAACCAAAGAAATGACAATCATGGTGGATGCAAGAAAACGTACATCACCCTCGATAAATCCAAAGCCAGCATTTATAGCCTCGGAATAATCAAGCAACATATTATCGACAACACGAATCTCGTTATTGGTGGCTGGCACGATGTAAACTCCCGATCTCGGTATTATTCAAAGCGCATAAGCTTGTCTGCATTGCCATTGCCCGGAGCTTGTCCCCCGGCACTGTCTATGATTGATTTTGCCCGTGTCGCTGTGGATCTTTCACTGGCGCAAGTCACCACCAACTGCCAGCCTTCTTTTGTTTCCTGAAAGGCAGAGATAATTTCTCCCTCGCAAGGAGTTTTAAGTTCCTCCAGAATCTTGGAATCTATGCTTGTTTCCTTCTTGCAAGCTGAAAGCCCGAAAGTTGCGGCTAGAATGATCGCAATACCCGTAAAATCTTTTACTTTCATCATTTTTCCTTCTCTAATTCTCAAAACTCATCAATTGATCTGCATAATTATTGGTGTCGGAATTACCACCGACACTCTCAATGGCCTTCTTTCTGGAAGTTCTTGAAATTTCTGCTCTGGAATTTTGCTCCTGAATATAAGCGTTCAACGCGCGTGTTTGTGACATCAGTAGAGCTTGCATCTGAGACATTTGTGCGCTCAAGGTTGCCAGCATTTGCGTGTTGGCCTGAACTGCCGCGGTTGCCCCCGGCGCGGCATTGGATCGGCTGACAATCTCATCGACAGTCATACGGGTTTGTGGGATCGATCCGGCAACGGAGGCCTGCAATTCCATTGCATGTTTCTGTGCGGTTCTGGTCTGCTGAAGAATGCTATCTTTCAGGCTGCCCAGATCTTCATACGACATGCCGTTCATGTCTTCGGGATAGGCATTGGCAAACTCTTCGGAAATCTGTCCGACGCTATAGGCTATACCTTCCACTTGGTTCAAAACAGAATTCGTTTCATTCAAAATGTTTGCTACATCGCCGGATGAATCAAAATCAAGACTTTCCAGCATTTTAAGCTGGTTGTTGATCTGTTCAAGCGACCGCTCTGCCGTCAGGAGATTCTGGGCGAGGTTGCTGACATCATAAACCGGAATTCCCGAAGCGGCGGTATACTGCCCGCCACCCAAAATGAAAACGCTGCACATAGCTGCCAGCAATATATTTTGTCTTATTTTGAACATGTTCACCCCTATCCGCCTTACCAAAGAGGATTTCCAATAAAAATACGGTGTAGGAATTCTGTGATGTAGAAAAACCCGCAAAGTCCCATGAGAGTAAAAATCTGATATATTTTCATGCTGCCTCTTCGTTTGCCCCACGCCCGGATTGGCTATGGCCGTGAAAGCGCAGCCCCTTTTCTTCCAGAAACTTGACCAAAAAATCATCCGGCTCCGCTTTCAAGATTTGATCCATAAGCCGGTGATCTTCGGTTGAGCTGGAAGCCGTCAATGTCAGGCCGATTGGCCCAAGCGCCAATTCAAAAAGACGGCATCCCTTGGGAGACTGATAATAATAATCCCGCTTGGGTTCCGCCATGCTAATAATCTCGATCTGGCGCTTGTTGAGGCCGAAGCTTTCATAAAAAGAGGAAACGCTTCGATCACGGGCATTCGGATTCGGCAGGAAAATTCGTGTCGGGCAGGATTCTATAATCGCGCTCGATATGCTGCTCTTGATGACATCGGAAAGCTGCTGCGTGGCGAAGATCACGGAGACGTTCTTTTTCCGCAAAACCTTCAGCCATTCCCTGATTTTTTCAGCGAATTGCGGTTCATCCAAAAAGAGCCATGCTTCGTCCAGGATTAGAAGCGTCGGCGCGCCCGTAAACCGCTTTTCCAGTTTATGAAACAGATAGGACAATATCGGCATGATCGCAGATGGCGTATTCATAAGGTCTTCCATCTCGAAGCTTTGCCATGCCCCATATCCAAGACTGTCCTCATTAGCATCGAGCAGTTGACCAAGCGCACCGCCTGTTACAAAGGGTCGGAGAGCCTGCTTGATCTCCTCGCTCTGCACCAGAGACACCAGAATGCTGAAAGTGCGGCTGCGGGCATCCTGAGAGGCTAGAGCGTTCAAGGCATCCCAGACCAATTCCTTGATATTTGGCGTAATATTAATTTCCCGGCTCAAAATAGTGAGAAGCCAATCGAACGCCCATACACGCTCATGCTCCTCGTCTATCTGGGCGAAAGGCTGAAAACTGAGGGCGTTCCGATCTTTCCCAAAACCCAGGTCAAAGAAATTACCGCCGGCCGCAAGTGTTGCCGCCCTGCTCGACCGGCCTTTGTCGAAAATATATATCTGCGCCCCGGAATACCGCAAAAATTGCAGGGCTATAGAAGATAAAAAGACCGACTTCCCCGAACCCGGCGGGCCGATCACCAGACCGTGTGCGAGATCCCCCATATGAAAGCTAAGCCGGAACTGCGAATTACCTTTGGTTTTCGTGACCATCAAAGGCGGGCCGTCCAGATGTTCGTTCCATTCCGGCCCAGCCCAGACGCAAGACGAGGGTATCATATCGAGAAGGTTGAGGGACGTAACCAGAGGACGGCGCGGATTAGCATAGGCGTGACCGGGCAAACTGCCCAAAAATGCCTCGACAGCGTTGTCCCGTTCTACCTTTGTCACGAACCCGCGCGATTCAATGACTTTCTGAATGTAGCGGACTTTTTCCTGTAAGCGCTTCGGGTCTTGATCTTTGACAATAACAACCGGCGTAAACTGCCCCATTGAGACGGCATCCACGCCCAAGGCTTCCAGAACTTCGCTTGCCTGTGCAGCCTTATGGATAGCGTCAGTGTCTTCCAAGGCCGAAGGCTGGCCCCACAGAGCTTCCGACAGGATCGCGCCAAGACTTTTCCGCTTTGCAAACCAATGGCGACGCACGGCTTTGACTTCTTTTTCAGCTTCGGACTTATCGAAGGGAATGTAACGGGAAACCCAACGATATTCTTCTCTCAGATGATCCATCACATCTAGCAGACCCGGCAGGGTTGACCCCGGATAGCCGCGGAAGGATAGGACATCCATATATTCATCACCGAGCTTCGGGTGACGGCCACATGTCAGGGACGTATCGGTAATCAGTGCGTCGATGTAAATTGCCGTTTCTGGCGCGCGCAATTCAACATGGCGGTTCGAGATGCAGTCATGCAGATATGTGAGCGTTTGAGCATCGTCCAGAGGCTCAAAACGCGGCATGAATATCTGAAGGCTGTCTGCGACCTTATGACAGGTCGCTTCAAATTCTGAAAGATAGCGCCGGTAATCAGAAGCACCAAGCTTGGGTAGGTTCTCATAGAAAATCTCCTCCAGCTTACCCTTCGTATCGGGCGGCGTAAGCCATGTCAGCGAAAAGAAATAATCCGTTTCGTACTGATTATCGTTCTGCTCGAAACTATGCTGGCGCTCCCTGTCAAAAAATGCCGATGCCGCATCTGGAAAATCGCTTTTGTAATATTTTTGTGATTTACGGCGGCGGGCCTCGATGTGCAGGCACCAGTTGGAGCCTAATTGCCGCATGACGTTGTTGAAACGATGCCTGGCCGCGACAAGCTCATGCTGTGTCGAGGAATCCTGATCCGGCCCACGAAATTTATAGATTTTCTGAAAAGAACCGTCCTTGTTCAAAATAACGCCGGGTTTCACGAAAATCGCCCAAGGCAGATAATCACTGAGAGGTTTTCTTTTGGTTCTGTATTCGGCGATATTGAACATGATCTACCCCTCAAGAACTCCATCTCTGCCCGTAAAAAGAGTGTGTTTCACGGAGCGAAGAAAAACCGGTATAAAATAAGGATCGAGCTGCGTGAGATACATCGCAGGAAAATACAGCACAAACCAGAGAGGAATGCCGACTAACGGCGCCTGCATGGGCAAGGACAAGGCAAGACAAACAGTGCCGATGATATAAAAATATGATCTCGGTATGCCCGCTATCAGCACTCTTTGTGTCAGCGCTACATAAAGCGGGATTTCATACCCTTCTGCTACTTCATCGTTTTGGCCCACAGGTCACACACACAAATAGAGTTTAAAATGTTGCGCCGCCAGCAAAGCCGAACAATGGCAGGAAAAAGCTTGCCGCCGTAAACGCGATGGAAAGTCCAAACACGACCATCGTGAATTTACGCACAGACGATCCGCCTTCAGACACAGCCATACCGATACCGCAGGCAACAATGGCCAGCGTACCAATCACCTTTGCGACTGGGCCAGTGAGAGAGTCCAGAATTTGCGTCAGGGGGCTTTCCCAGGGCATTCCCGATCCCGCTGCATGAGCGAATTCAGGAATTGCCATGAACACTGCCAAGGCAAGTGTAAATTTCATAACAGACTTTGCATTGACAGACATATAATGTTCCCCTCTCGTCGTGATAAATCAAATTTCCAATCAGTCATTTCACCATAGAAATGCTCTTGCAATTTCTTTCAATCCATCAATAAATCTTATCCACAGATTATTTATTAGGCCTGTTCGTGGCTTGAAGGCAGGCACAAAGCATCCCGGATCGGGCGTTCGTCCTGAACGTCACGACCAATATGCGTTACGTCGTACTCACCTCCTAGTAATTCAAGGACAAAGGAAGACGGGCGCTCCCGATCCGCGATCAGGTGCACCTGGTGCCGGGCGCGGGTCAACGCGACGTAAAAGAGTCTACGCTCTTCAGCATGCGAATAACTGTCTGGCCTCGCAAGCACAAGACCCAGCAAGGGGTCATCCTCGATTTCTGATGGGAACCCGAATTCGTCGGCGGTCAGGCCATCCACGATCACGTAGTCGGCTTCCAGTCCCTTCGATCTGTGCACCGTCAAAGGTGTTCGCACATGGCCGGGCCAGGTCTTTTCGAGGGATTTGAGAATCGAGGCGTTAGGCAGCAAGTGATTGTATCGAGCGAGGATCAATAGCGATGCGTCCTCCAGATCGCGACCCGCCTTTATCACGTCTATGACGCGTTCCAATGTAGCGCCATCGGACGGGCGCCCCTCTTCCCTTTCAACCCAATGGACAAAAACCTGGGGGCTTTCGCATACGAGTGTCGTGTTCAGCTTCTTCCTTATCTGATTTGGGTTTTTCTGAATGAACTCACCACTCACAGAGGCTATCTTGTCATTAAAGCGGAAGGTCTGATCGAGCTTTACGACTGTCGCACGCCCGAAGAACCGCCTAAAGCGGCTCATAATCGATATGTCACTTCCGGCGAAACGATAGATGGACTGCCAATCATCGCCGACCGCGAAGAATTGCAAGTCATCGCAACCCTTAAGCATTACCTCAAGAAGTCGATACCGACCCATCGAGATGTCCTGAAACTCATCAACGATGATGTACTTCCAAGGGATCATGAAGCGTCCGTCCCGGACATACTCCGTCGCGGATGAAATCATATCGTTGAAGTCGATCTCTCGTGGCTCTTTGCTATCCAGCTCCGCTTGGTATTTCGTATAAAAGACTTCAAAGAGCTGAGAAAAGGCGACCGCACGGACGGAATTGGAAGATGCTTTCGCTTTACGCACCAACTCCCTTAGCGACATGTGAGTGGATTTGAAGTGTGATAGGAACGTTCCCACGAGCACGGCAAGCTGGGTCATGTATCCGGCGTTCTGGAGGGCCTTGAAAATCTCCTCTTGTGAGCGCGGCTCGTACTTCACGCCCGCATCCCGAAGACGCTTGTTCAGTTGCGTTGTCAGAATGCCTTTCGACTTCTCCCAGCTATAGGTTTCCAGGAGCTTCGTCTTGTTCTGCGCGTGGACACCGCGCTTCCATTCCATCTCCTTGTGGTACTTCTGCCGATCGATATAGGGCGCGGTGCTCCCGTCCATGCCGATACCAAAATGCTCTAACCAGATGTCAAAGTCGGGCAAATAAAAATCCGGCTGATAGCGCGTGGACACACGCGGGTATCGCTTTTCATATACAAACCGAACACCCTTGAAGAAAAGAAAGTTGGCGATGTCCAGCTCGGCAAAACTCTTCACCAGATCGCCGGACAGCGCGCGGAGTTCAACCGTGCGGGTGTATGCCTGGTACTCCTCAATCGTCGCGAACTCCGACTCCTCTCTATACGCCTTGAGATGCCCGAGGACGAAGCTACGGGCCCTCTTCCATGATTGCTTATCGGTCTTCAATTCACCGATAACGTTGTCAAGAAACCCGCTGAAATGCTGCCGGTCCGTCGCCAGCCTGGACAGCGTTGGCACTTTAGGCTCGACCGTGCCTACAATCTGGTTTCCCAGCGCATGAAATGTCAATGCCTGAATCTCCACACCCAGGCGGCTCTTGCATCGTTCCGCAAGCTCTTTAGCGGCATCCGCATTAAACGCAAGGAGCAGAATGTCTTCTGGCCTGCACTTGCCACTTTCGATAAGGTATCCCGCTTTCGCGACAATTACTGATGTCTTGCCGGTACCCGCACCAGCCACAACCAGATTTCTGCGCTCATCTAGGATAACAGAGCGCCGCTGTAGGTTCGTGAGCGGTTTGCTTTCGACGGTATCGAAAAATCTCTTGTACCTCTTCAGTGCGTGTTTCTGATGCAACCAGAAGAGCGTGCTTCGGATGTTGAAGTTCGACTGAATGAAATTCCGCACGTCTTCTTCGAGAGACATCCATCACAGTTCCGGCCAGAGTCGGAGCGCGTGCTTTCCCAGCGCTTCTGCGCGCCTGAGAATGCTGTCCTCATCCCACTTGTCTCCTATCAGCATTTCACGATTCAGGTGCAGATTTGAATGCTGTAGGAACAGTTCTCGTTTAACACTAAATTCGTGATGCTTGGCCGCTCTATTGGTTCCGTAGTGCAGCAAGGTGAGATTGCCAAATGTTGGGATCACAGCCTCGCGCGCGAGCAGGGTCTTCTGGCGGTCGGTCAGCTTCTTCTCGTCAATCCATTTTGCAGTTTGCGCTTGCGAGAGCTCCTGAACCGTCGCGCTCGTTCCATCCTTAAGCGACCAGTGGGCGAGCCATTCCTGCGGCATCATGTGATCGATGTCTAGGCTCGCGAGCGCAGGAACGACAGGCTCTTCGGTGCGCTCCGTGCGAAGCGCATTCTCCAGTTCGACTAGGATCGATCGCATCTTCGGTGCATCGAGCCGACCGGGATACATCGGACCACGGAGGATCGCTGACCGGAACTCTTCATCCTTCGGAAACCGTGTGGCCTCCCCGGTAAACGCCGCGACGGCATCGCGAAGACTTGCCGGGGTGAGCGGATTCCCTTTCAGGTTCTTCAGGAGTTGAAGAAAGACCTTGTTGTAGTTCTTGTTAGTGAGGCCGCAGATCGCGCGACGCACAAGATACGATCCAACCATGCTGAGCATCGTGTCTTGGTCTTCCTGAGACGCGCCGCTTTTCGCGATAGCCAGAGCCAGTACATAGGTCGTACTCGCGTCCCATGCCGCGTAACGCTTTCCGAAACGCCCGATGGGCTTGTTGCCATCACCATCGAGCATGGCCTGATACGCATCCGCATAACTAGCGAGCGTTGCCAACTGCGCTGAGGCACTCAGGTTGGCTTGCCGGGCATAACGCTGGTATTCCGCATAGATGCGGCCTTGATCAATATCGTCGCGCATTTCCGCCTGGAGCACGGTCTGGATAAACCACTCCACTCGCGACCGCACGAGACGACCGCGCCGCTCATCCTGTTTCCAGCCATCGCTCTCGTATCTACACCACTGATCCTGATACAACTTTTCCGCATCAGCATCCTCAGCCTCGGCGCGAAGGAATACGTAGTTGCGGATCAGATCTGTCGCCGTCAGTTCGACACCATGACCGTTGAGCGTCTCGAAGATGACTTGTGCATCGTCCTCTTCATCCAGCGTGATTGAAATGACAACGAGGTCTTCCAAGATAGCTGACGCTAGGGCTTCGGCAGATTCGGGACCAGACGTTCCGGTCTTCAATAACCACTCATCCATTTGACTCGCGAAATACCAGATTGCCCCTAAGGCAGGTGGGTGTCTGATGCCGATTTTCTTCAGCACTCTCTGTTGCGTGAAATGTTCTGGAAACGCTAGCCGAAGCTGATCGAGGTCAGTGGCGTGAATTGCGCTCGTGTAAGCCTTTCGATCATAAAACGTCGGCCAAACCTTAAAAGCCTCCGCAGTTTTGTTACGCATGTTGCGCTCATCAGAGTTGCGCAAGCATGCCTCGACAACAGGAAGCACATCAGTATGTCCCCATGACCGGAGCATGATCGAAAGCGCAGCAAGCGCGAATTGAATTGTCGTGAAGCGTTGCTGGCCGTCGATGATGTGAACTTTCTCGACGCCAATGAGCTTCTTGCGGTCTTGGGGCTCGAGGACAACGGCTCCCATGAAATGAGGCGTGGCAGGAAGGCCGGAGAGACGAGCCTCTGCCTTTTCTTGAATATCGGACCATAGGCGCGACCACTGATCTTTCTGATTCCAAACATAGGCGCGCTGATAAAACGGAACGCAATACTGCCGCTCCGGTTTGAACATCTCGATGACGGAGTTACGCTCTGAGTCCATCCGGTTGCCTGCTCGCGAATTGTTGCCACGGAAAGTATGTTCCACTCTTATCACAGATGAATGTATAGATTTCAAGGTTTTCCGCATCGGGGCACGACAGATATGGCAACAGCGTAGGGCGTCGTAGGTGAAAACGCAGAATAAGGTCGGAAGCAGCAGGAAGGCCAGCTACTTGACCGCATTGTCGAGGCGAGTGCCTTGGCGGTTGTCAGTGCCTACGAAAAATACCTAAAATATTGGACTCCCGCCTTCGCGAGAGTGACGGTTTTGGATGCTTTAGGACTTTTGCAACAGGCCTACTTTACGGCTGGAGAAACGGAATTACAGATGGTTGGCTCTTTAAACATTTTCAAAAACATACTTATTGCCATCATACCCTTTGACAGCCACAATCTCCCTCACTTCCCGCCCGGCCTGTGTGCGGCACATAAACACCACCAGATCAATCGCCGACGCTATCGCCCTGTAGGATATTTGCGCCGACACCTCCCCTACCAGATCTTCTAACCTACCGAGCGCATCCTGCGCAGAATTCGCATGGATCGTGGCGATTCCTCCGGGATGACCAGTATTCCACGCTTTCAGCATATCAAGCGCACTACCGTCCCGCACCTCGCCAACGATAATCCGGTCGGGCCGAAGGCGCAGCGTCGTCATGACCAGATCGCGCATCGTCAAAGGCGGTTCAGTCCGCTTCGTCAAAAGCTCGACCTTGTCCACCGCGCTGCATTGAAGCTCCGGCGTATCCTCGATAATCACGATTCGCTCTTGCGTAAAATCAGGGAGTGCCAACAGTGCATTGACGAAGGTCGTCTTACCCGACCCCGTTCCACCGGCCACAAGAATATTTTTCCGATTTGCCACGGCCTCACGCAGAAGATCGGTCTTTTCTTTTGTCAAAGACCCCTGCTCCACCTAGTTTTCAAGCGTGAAGATGATTTCTGGCCTTTTGCGGATCGTAAAACACGGCGCAGAAACCACAGGCGGACAAAGCCCCTGAAAACGCTCGCCTGTCTCCGGTAGCACCGCCGAGAGCTGCGGAGAGTCTTTCGTAATGGTCTCCCCGATATGATTGGCCACCATTTTCAAGATTGTATCCCGCATGGAATAGGTGAGCGTTTCACCAGTATCGATCCGCCCTTCCCCGATTCTATCGATCCACACGCGGCCATCGGCGTTCACCATCACTTCCACCACCTGCGGATCAGCAAGCGCCTCCAGAATAACGGCTCCAAAAGCCCCTTTGAGAACCGTCAACTCGCGCGACAAAACCACATTATTCTTCATCTTTGAATAGCTCCTTCTTGATCCCTTTACCGGATAGAATATTTTGCTGGAATTGTTCCAGGAACGCTTCAAACCGCGCTCCGCCTTCCGCATAAGCAGCTTTCTTTTGATCGTCTGGAATACCCGGCGTATGCGTAATATTAAAACGAATGTAAGACAGCATCAATTCGGTCAGAAGGAAGATGTCCTGCCCCGTGCGCTCCCGGTGTTCGTGCAGAGCCGTTGCCAGATTCCGAAGCTGGCTGCCCGTATCATCCCCCTCGCCCCGGCTTTTTTTGAATTGCGCGTCCACCGCATCGCAGACAATCGCTGAAAACGAGAGATTGTATTTTTTCGCCAGCCCCTCGATGCTCTTGATCTGGCTTTCTTCAAAATAAACGGATTTTGCAACCCGCCCGGCGTTCTTTCGTTTGGCTGCCATCTATTCCCCCTCCTCTTCGAGCGCGATCATATCGCCCCCTGATACCTGTTCCTGCTGTTCTTTCCTGCGGGCATCATGAATGATGTCATGCAGCGTCATCTTCTCCGAACGGATCACAAGATCGTCCTGCAACTCCTCCCCAGTTTCCCGCTCGACATTGATTTCCGGCAGGGGGAGCAGTTTTCCCTTGGCCCGTTCCCCGCTCCAGTCATGACGCGGCGATTTTCCGGAAAGCTGATCGTTCTTCGGCGGCTTTATGGCCGCATAATCGTTCAGATGGGCGTAATCATAATAGCGCAGCTTGTCGGTTTTGAGCGGTTTGGTCGATCCCACGAAGATAAGCTGCTTGGTTTCATCCAGTTCGCGCGCCTGTCCCTCATCCAGAATGGCGCGGGTGCTTTCGGAATAGGATATGGTGCTGCCGCGGCTCCGGCCAAACTTGTCTTTTTGAAAGTTGCGGCTTTCTCTGATTTCCGTTGTCTGCCCCGCCATCTGCGACATGCGCTTTTGCGTGGCCGGGTCACTGGAAGCAAAGGCCACCTGGATATGGCAGTTATCGAAAATCGTGGAATTCTGGCCGTATTCCTTCTGAATCGTGTTGGCACTCTGGCAGACCAGCAAGGCTTTCAGGCCATAGCCCGCCACCATACCAAGATCGCGCTCCAGAAAATCCACCTTGCCGATCGAGGGGAATTCCTCAAGACACAAAAGAACCCGGTGCTTGTTCGCCTCCGCCTGCCGACCTTTGATGTCCCGCAAAAGGCGGCGCGTCATTTGCGAAAGTGTAAAGCGCAGCAGCGCGGAAAGCCGCTCCCCATCCGAATAGGGAATCTGGACATACAGCGTGAAAGGCTTTTCGCCGTGCATAAAATCCAGAACGTCAAAATCATTGGTGGATGTGCTGCGGGCGATCAACTCGTCGGCCCAGAGTTCGAGATAGGTTTCCGCCGTTCCTGCCACGCTTTCCCGGAATTTTTTGTACTTTGTATAAAGGGCTTTTGCAACGCGCAGCACTTCCAGGTGAACCTCCGGCTTGCCGTCCGCGCCCAAGCGGTGCGGCGTTCGCATCATTTCTTTCAAGGTTTTGTCGAGATCAAGAATCTTTTCGCGCACCACGGCCAGATTCTTGCGCTCATCCTCTTCCGAATACAAAACATGAAGAATAACGGCAGCAACCAGCCGCTTGCCGCTCTCCTCCCAGATATTGCGCTGTTGCTGCGTGGCGTTCGGATTGGACAAAAACTGCACGATATTCTGCACGTCCCCCACTTCCGAAATTCCCTTCCGCACTGAAAGCAAAGGATTAAAGCGAACGCTCTCAGGGGACAGGGGATTGTAAAAAGCAACCGGCCCTTTCTTGGAGCGGTATCCCGCCGTCAATTCCCAAAGCTCTTCCTTGGGATCATACACGATTGCGCTGCCCTGCCAGTTCCAGAGCGTCGGCACGACGATCCCCACGCCTTTGCCAGATCGCGTCGCCCCCGTCACCAGAATATGCTCCGGCCCGTTATGTTTGAGGATTTCTCCTCCAATCCGCCCCAGAACGACCCCATCCTTGTTGCCGATCAATCCGGCTTTTTTTGCGTCTTGCAACGTCCCCCAGGCCTCTTCCCCGAATGGCTTAACGGTCAGTTTTCCATCACCGAAAAGCTTTTTCAGCAAGAAGACGGACAAAACGCCGCCAAGAAGCCCGCCCATCTGGATCACCCAGGCA
>JBASFN010000086.1:0-3412 GCA_049653045.1 Alphaproteobacteria bacterium | reverse complement strand
CGGCCACCCTCTCCCAGAGGGAGAGGGGGATTTAAGCGCACTGGAAAAAATTTTAAAAAACGGCGATGTGGCGGCGTTGATTGTCGAGCCGTTAGTCCTCGCCGCCGGGGGGATGAAATTTTTTTCTGCTGAAACTTTGAAGAAGCTTTCCGAGTTGTGCCGGGCGTATGATGTTTTGCTGATTGCGGATGAGGTGATGACCGGGTTCGGGCGTACGGGCACGATGTTTGCCTGTCAGCAGGCCGGGATATGGCCGGATATTATGTGTCTGTCGAAGGGATTAACGGGCGGATTCCTGCCGATGGGGGCGACGTTGTGCGCGGGGAAAATCTATGACGCATTTTACCAGAAAGATCGCAGCAAGATGTTTTTCCATTCGTCGTCTTATACCGGGAATGCGCTGGCCTGCGCGGCGGCGATTGCATCGCTGGAGATTTGGGAGCGGGAGCCGGTTTTGACCCGGGTGCAGGCGATTTCCGCGCAGCATAGTCAGGCTGTTGCGCGGTTTGCGGCGCGGGAGGATGTGGAGAATGCACGGAGTTTGGGGACGGTTTTGGCGATGGAGGTTGTTGAAGATCCCTCTCCCTTGATCCCTCTCCCTGAAGGGAGAGGGAAAGAAGCAGGGTATTTGGCGGATGTTGCGCCAAAGCTTTATGATTTATTTATGCAACAGAACGTGTTGTTGCGCCCCCTAGGGAATACGGTCTATATTTTGCCGCCTTATTGCATAACAGAAGAAGAGTTGAATCATGTCTATGACGTCATCACTATCGCCCTTGGTCGTCTCCGGGATGCTCGAGAACAACAAGCGGCATGAAGAGTCTGTCCGGGGGTTTCTGGCCGCGATTGTTCGTGACCCGCCCGCTCATGCGCGGTTTATGAATATGCTGTCGATGTTGGAGCATATGGGCAGCCGCAAGATCATGGTTTCGCAGATGCACGGGGTGTTGACCGAGGATACGCTGAAGCACCTCGCTGAAGAGGCGCGTCATGCTTATTTTTTCAAGCGGCAGGCGGAGCGAATCGCGGGGAAGGCCTTGGACGGGTTTACCGAGGATAATACGATGGCTCGCGTTTCGGCGTTGATGTATTTCGGGCGGCTGGATGCCGGGATCAGCGCGCAGGTTCCCGCAGAGGACGCCTATCCGTGGGTGTCGTTGGTGATTGAGCTTCGGGCGTGCTGGCTGTATGGAATTTATCAAGAGATTCTGGATCAATCGGATGTCAAATTATCGCTGAAGTCCTTGATTGCCGAGGAGGATATGCATTTGGCCGATATGTATGCCGCGTGCGGTGCGGATACGGAAAAACTGAAGGCTTTGAGTGCTTATGAAACGGGGCTGTTTGGAGCGTTGTGGGATAAGTTGTGTATAGCTTTGCCGATGGCGCAGGCGGCCTGATTTTATCGCTTTTTCGGTCAGAATCGCTGTGCTAGTATCCGATTCTTGCAATAGAAATTTATAGAGAACGAGAGCCACACTCATGAAACTGAGCATCGAGCGCGCAGCCCTTTTAAGATCATTGAGCCATGTCCAGAGCGTCGTGGAACGCCGGAATACTATTCCTATTCTTTCCAATGTGCTGCTCACCGCCAAGGACGGCGTGTTGTCGATGGCGACGACGGATATGGATCTGGAGATTAACGAATCGGTTGCAGCGAAGGTGGCTAAGCCCGGCTCCACCACCGCGCCTGCGCTGACGCTCCATGATATTGTCCGAAAGATGCCCGAGGGAAGCGATGTTGAGTTGACGATGAACGCTGAAGGCACGCAGATGACCGTTAAGGCGGGGCGTTCGCAGTTTAAGTTGAGCTGTTTGCCGACTGATGACTTTCCAGCCATTGGTACGGGCGAATTGCCGACGGGGTTTTCGGTTCCGGCGGCGGATTTGCGCGCCTTGGTTGATCGCACCAAGTTTGCGATGTCCACCGAGGAAACACGGTATTACCTGAACGGGATTTACCTGCACGAGGCCGAGAATGAGGGCGTGAAAGTCCTGCGCGCTGTGGCGACCGATGGTCACCGTCTGGCGCGTTTCGAAATGCCCTTGCCTGAGGGTGCTAGCGGGATGCCCGGTGTGATTATTCCGCGCAAGGCGATTGGCGAATTGCGTAAGCTCTCGGATGAGGCGGCGGATGTGATTAGGATCGGCTTGTCGGAGACGAAAATCCGGTTTGCGTTCGATCATATCGTGTTGACCTCGAAGTTGATCGACGGGACGTTTCCGGATTATCAGCGCGTGATTCCGCAGGGGAACAATAAGATTGTCGAGCTTGATCCCAAAAGCTTTACCAGTGCGATTGACCGGGTTTCGACGATTTCGGACGGGAAATCCCGCGCCGTGAAGATTACGCTTCAGGGCAAGCAGATGACGATTTCAGCCAGCTCGGCGGAATCAGGCAGCGCGACGGAGGAGTTGGAGGTCAACGGCGACACCGATATTGAAATCGGATTCAACGCTCGTTACCTGCTCGACATCACCAGCCAGATTGAGGGTGAGGGTTGCCGGTTGTCATTGAATGATGCGGCGTCGCCGACGATCATTCAGGATAATTCTGATCCGTCGTCGCTATATGTGCTGATGCCGCTGAGGGTTTAGTTTTAAGTGGTAAGTCATAAGCGGTAAGTGTTAAAATTTCTGCAATTGTAACTTATTGCTTATCAGCTTATGGCTTATATCTCCTCATTGAAACTTCATAATTTCCGGTGCTATACCGAGGTGCGGATGGATGATCTCGCGCCGGGATTTGTCGTGCTTTCGGGGTCGAACGGCGCGGGGAAAACGAATGTGCTGGAGGCTTTGTCATTGCTCTCGCCTGGGCGGGGGATGCGCGGGGCGAAGGTGATGGAAATTCAAAGAGTCCCTCACCCTGTCGGGGCGGTTGCCCCTCCTTTCCCTCTCCCTGAAGGGAGAGGGATTAAGGGGGAGGGGAGTCCGTGGGCGATGGCGGCGCATCTCGGCGGGGTGAGCGGTTCCGTCCAGATCGGGACGGGGCTTGAGCCTTTGAGCGAAAAGCGCGTTATCCGCATCAATGGCGAACATGTGCGGACGCAAGCGGCGCTCGCGGATTATTTGTCGTGTGTGTGGTTGACGCCGCAGATGGACAGGTTGTTCATGGATTCGTCGTCGCATCGGCGGCGGTTTTTAGATCGGTTGGTGTTTGCGTTCGATCCGGGTCATGCGGGGCGGGTCAATCGGTATGACAACGCGATGGCGCAGCGATCAAGATTGCTGCGCGAGGGGCGTGGGGATATGACGTGGCTTTCCGGGCTTGAGGCGCAAATGGCCGAAACGGGCGTGGCTTTGGCGGCGGCGCGGCGGGAATTCGTGCATTTGTTGCAATCGGCGATGGGGAAAGGTGGGGATGATTATTTTCCGGCGGCGCGTTTGGAATCGGCGGGGACGATTGAGG
>JBASFN010000085.1:0-6262 GCA_049653045.1 Alphaproteobacteria bacterium | reverse complement strand
GAAAAATGCCCTGCGTCAGAGGCCGGATGTGATCCTTGTGGGCGAGATCAGGGATCGTGAGGTTATGGAGCAGGCATTGGCCGCCTCGGAAACCGGGCATTTGTGCCTTGCGACGATACACACATCAAACTCATATCAGGCCGTCGAGAGGATTATCAATTTCTTCCCGGAAGACCATGCCGACCAGATACGTCTTAACCTGTCGGCCAATCTCAAGGCTATTATTTCCCAAAGGCTTATTCCCAGTATTGACGGGGGGATGGTTCCGGCGATTGAGGTGTTGCTCAATCAGGGGCTTGTGCGCGAATTGATCCTGAAGGGAGAGGTTTCTAAAATCAAAGAGGTCATGGAGAAGAATACGACGCTTGGCATGTGCAGCTTTGACCAGTCTTTCCTCGATTTATATACGCAAGGGCTGGTTTCTGAGGAGACTGTCCTGTCCCATGCCGACAAGCTGGTTGATTTGAAAGTGAAAATCCAGCAGTTGAAGCTTTCTAAAAAAAGTACATCCAAAGGCGAAACCCTGAAGGGGCTGGATACTTCGGTTATCTCCTTTAAGGATTGATTTCCAGCATTAACTGTATTGTCTGATCTTTGACGATGTGTTCTAATAAATCCAAGTTTGTTAAGATTCTTTCCTCCCTCCTTGTTTTTTCCGACGGGTTATTTCCATGATGAATATCAAAAAAACCGTGAATCGCAGATTTACGTTATCGTTTCTCCTGATGGCCACTGTTGCTTTATCAACGGCCAGTTGCGATCTTGCAAGGAATCAGTTGAAGTCTGATCGAGCGGCCAGCATGGAAGAGCAGGATTTCAGGGATGGGCTTGCGCCGCGCCTTCCTGATGTCGAGGACAGCAAAGAGGCCGCATCGGGTGCGTCGGGTATCCCGAGTTTGCAACCCTATATTTCGGCCAGCGACAGCAATATGAAGCCAATGCCGCTTGTTTCCATTTCGGTCAACCAGTCCGTTCCTATCCGGGATGTGTTGTTTGAATTGGCTGAGCAGGCGGATTACGATCTGGAGCTTGATCCACGCATTAAGGGGTCGATTATTTTTACGGCGCGTGAGCGGCCTTTCGATCAGGTTGTTGAGCGGATCTGCGATATTGCCGGTCTTCGTTTCAAGTTTGAAGATGACCGGCTGCGTGTTGAACTCGATACGCCTTATAACAAGGTCTATAAAATCGATTATCTGAGCTATATCCGCACGAACAAGGGCAGCATCCGCAATAATGTGGGTGTTGTGACGGGTGAGGGCGCGGATACGGGGTCTTCCTATGAGGCTGCGTCGCGGAGCGAGGCGGATTTCTGGGGCGAGTTGGAAGTCAACATTCAGCAAATCTTGAATTCGGCGGAAGGGGCGGTTCTTCGGACGAAGAAAGATCCGCGTATTACTGCGGCCGATCAAAATCCGCAAAGGGCCAATGTGGAAACCACGTCAGCAACGGATGAGAAGGGCAATCCTGTTAATTCGACCGAGGGCGGCGCAAATGTTAGTGTTGAGCCGCAGCAGGCCGTTTTGAATGTTCAATCGTTGCCAACGGATGAGGAGGAGGCTTCGACAAACGGGGCGTCTGGCGGTCAGACCGATCCGATGATACCGACCTTTACTTTGAACAAGCAGGCTGGGCTTGTGAATGTCTATGCATCTGAGCAGGCGCAAAAAGAGATCGAGAGTTACTTGAAACTTGTCCGCCGTGCCGTGACCGCGCAGGTTTTGATCGAGGCAAAGATTCTTGAGGTGACGCTTGCCGATGAGCATGCGACGGGCATTGACTGGCGCGCTCTTGATCTGGGCGACCTGAATCTGAACTATTTGACGTCGACTGGTGCTGCCGCGCTTACGGGTATGGGGCCGACGACTAATGCTCTTGGTTTGACGAGTAACATTAGTGCCGAGCAATCGGGGGTTGTTATAGGTTCTGCTGGAAATGATTTTCAGGCTCTTATTAAGGCAGCCTCTGGTTTTGGTACGGTCAGGGCATTGGCAAGTCCGCGCTTGACGGTTTTGAACAACCAGTCTGCCGTCTTGAATGTGGCCAACAACCGGGTGTTTTTTGATATTGATATTGACGTATCGAGGGATGACAATGGGGAGAGTGTTGAGATAAGCAGTGACATTCGCAATGTGCCTGAAGGCGTTATCGTTAATGTCCAGCCTTCGATTAACATTGATAACGGGACGGTTTCAATGTCTGTGCGTCCGACTATTACGCGGATTATTGATAGCAAGCCTGACCCGGCTGTTCAATATGTTACTGCGGCTAATAATATTACCGGGGTTGAGTCGCTTGTTCCTGAGTTGAATGTTCAGGAAATCGACTCCGTCATTCAGGTGCGCTCCGGTCAGGCGATCGTGATGGGTGGTCTTCTTCAGGATCGTTCAGCTAGCGGCCAGACAGGCGTGCCTGTTGCCAGTGAAATTCCGATGATTGGTTCCTTGTTCAAGCAGCATGAGGATTCCATATCAAAAACGGAGTTGGTGATTTTCCTGAAGGCGACTATTCTTGATGCGCCCGGTGAATCCATCCATGACACCGATAAAGACCTTTACCGTTCTTTCTCCGGTGATCGTCGCCCGATGAAGCTGTAATATTGTAACACGCCATGTCATGGAATCTCGTTAAGTATGTCCTGACGGCCTCGGTCAGGGACAGGTTGCTGGTTTCTCTTGCCCTTGTTCTTGTAGTGGCGTCCTGCGTTTCTGTTTTTTTGGGTTCGTCTGCGGTGGCGGAAAAGGCTAGTTTTGCCTTGGTGTTTGCGGCCGGGGGATTGCGGGTCGCGGGCACATTCGGTCTCGTTCTTTTCGTTATATTTTTTATCCGTCGCTCGTTCGATGCCCGGGATGTGGAATTGCTGCTTTCCCGCCCTGTTGGCCGAATTGAATTTCTCCTGTCTTATTCTTTGGCGTTTTCAATTTTGGCGGTGGGGATGGCTCTGGCGCAAGGGTTGTGCCTGTTTATTCTTGGCCCTTATTCATTTGGTGCGGGGCATTTGGCGTGGATACTCAGCATCGCCGCCGAAAATATTATCATGGTTAATACGGCATTGTTTTTTTCAATGATCCTGACCAGTGCCGCGACGGCGGCGATGGCGACGGCCGGGCTTTATGTGTTGTCCCGCATGATGGGGCAGTTGCTGGGGATCATGGACGCGCATTTGATGGCCGGATCGCCAGCTAAGTTTCTCGAATTGCCGATGAAGGGGGTTTCCGTTGTTTTGCCGCGTCTTGATCTGATGGGGCAGACATCATGGTTGATCTATCCTGAAAGCGTCCTCAGTTTTAATGTCATTTTGTTTCAGGGGGCGGCGTTTGTTTTTCTGGTTGTGCTGGCCTCTATCGTTGATCTTGTGAGAAGACAATTCTGATGACATCTGCCCATAAACAGGCTGTTTATTTTTTATTCACGATTTCGCTGGTTCTTTGTTTTTTTGCGTGGAGCCAGGTGCGGGATGTGAAGGCGCGGTGGATGAATGTGCCGCCGATTCCAGCGCAGACTGGCGCGGCCGCTTTTGCGCTCGGCGATCTTCAGTTTTCCTATCGCTCCACCGGGATTATGCTCCAGAATCTTGGCGATACAGGGGGTATGTCCACGGGCTTGAAGGCGTATGATTACGACAGGCTGGCACAGTGGTTCACCCTTGCTGACTGGCTTGACCCGCATTCCGATTTTATTCCCTATTTGGCCGCGTATTATTTCGGCGCGGTGGAAGATCCAGAAAAATTACGCCCCCTTGTTGATTACCTGCATGATGTCGGTCAAAGAACGGAAGGTCATAAATGGCGGTGGCTGGCGCAGGCGATTTACCTGAAACGCTATAAGATGAATGATTTGCCAACGGCGTATGATTGGGCTGTTGAGATGGCCTCGATGGACAAGCCGGACATGCCCGCATGGACAAAACAGATGCCCGCCTTTATCCGCAGCGCGCAGGGAGACAAACAGGCCGCGTATGATATTATGGTCGAGATATTGAGAAGTGATGCCGCGACGATGGATCCGGCGGAGGTTAATTTTATGAAGGATTATATCTGTACGCGCACTTTAGATTCGGCGCAGTTAAAGGATAATCCCTTGTGCGCGGACATTAAGGACTAGGGCGATGACCGAGCCATTGCAGTTTACCATACCCGAAATTTTCTCCCTGATCGGGGTGACGCAATGCGTTTATATCCTTGTTTATATGATAATGCGGGCGGGAAGGCTGTCGCGGGCGGGGTTGCCGATTTTGTATTTTACCGTTCTGGCGGGGGCGTTTTTGTCCGATTTCGGGGCGCGGTATTTGGGGGAGGCTTTATCCCATTATTTCTATTATCAGTGGGTGATGTGGTCTTTGGGCGCGCCACTCAGCGTTTTGATGATTATGCAGATTGCAAAAATTACTGAGACTCCCTCATTCAAGCATTACTGGGTTTTGGGGCTTGTTCCGGTGGCGTTTTTAGGGGCAAAAATAGCGGCGGGGACGGAGGACATCCGGCCATGGCTGGCGGTGTTTGGCATGATCGCCGGGAGTGTTAGTTTACTGACGATCTGGGCGCATAGAGGGCTTTTTGCCAGTATTACGGCCGAAAAAGCGGGGAAACCTCGGTATTGGCTTATCCTTGCCCTGATTTTTACCAATATTTTCCTGCTTTTCTCGACATTGGGGAGCCTTGGCGGGGGGGCGGCAGAGGAAAATGCCCTGATAATACGCACATTATTGGGGTTGGGGTTTGCGTATCTTGTGGGAACCAGTTTATTTCGTATCTATCCGCAGGCTGTGCGGTTGGAACCCACCCCGGTGGCGGGGCAGTTGACGGCGCAGGAAAGCGCAATCGCCCAAAAGATTGAAAGTTTGCTGTCCATGGAAAAGATTTACCATGAACCGGCCTATTCCAGGGCTGATCTGGCGCGGGAATGCGGGGTGTCGGAGGCGGTGATTTCAAGAATCATTAACCTTCATTTCGGCAAAACCTTCCCCCAGTTGATGAATGAACGGCGGATTGAGGACGCGAAGCGTCTTTTGCGCGAAACGGATGCGAACATACGGGTGGTGGCAGAGGAGGTTGGGTTTAATTCCCTCGCCACTTTTAACCGTGTTTTCAAGGAAGTAACCGGGGGGAGTCCCGGGCGATTCCGGGAAGACAAGGCAGCTTGAATTTCAGGGTATCATCTTGTCAAAACGGGACACGTACACCCCCGGTTTTTAATGTTTCATTCAGAGAATCAATCAAAAATAGAGGGATGGGGACTGTTTTGTATGGGCAAAGCCGTGTATACTTTGGGGCGTTCGAACTATCCCTCTTTAAACAATCCTTAAACATTTTTTAAACCTCAACAGGAGAACCAGTATGGAGAATATTGTTTTAAACCGTAAGTCCGAGCGAGGGTTTACCCTCGTCGAATTGGCGATCGTTATGATTATTATCGGTCTTTTGATCGGTGCGATTTTGAAAGGGCAGGAGTTGATTGCTAATGCGCGGGTTGCATCGACAGTTGCCCAGGTTAAGGGCATTGATGCTGCGACGACGACGTTCCGGGATAAATATGATGCTTTCCCCGGCGATATGGCTGATGCGGCCACCCGCTTGCCCGCGCGCTGCCCTGCTGCAGCTTGCGGTGATGGTGGAGGAGATGGTAATTTAGAAGCCGCTCCGTTTGCAGCGCCTGCTGGTGATTCACTTTTATTCTTCCCTCATCTTGCAGCAGCCGATCTTATAACAGGTATTGCTCAAGATGGTTCTCCTGGTTGGGGTAACATATATCAGGAGGCTAAAATAAGTGGCGGTTTTCACCCTGGGTATACTGTTGGCGGTGGGGTTGTTGGGGCGAATGGTAACGCGCCTGCAGGTCACTATTTGAGCCTTGTTTCAGCACCAGCGGTGATTGGAGCCAATAATGCGGTAACACCGAACGAAGCTCAGAGGCTGGATACAAAACTGGATGATGGTTTGGGACAAACCGGAGTTGTATTCGGAGGTAACGCGGCTTGTACGGCTGGGGTAAATGGTTCGTATGCTGAAGATATTCAGGGGAAAATCTGCGATGTCGCACTTCGCTTCCAGAACTAATCTGGTTTGAATGGAATAACGAAAAGGCCCCTTCGGGGGCCTTTTTTTGTTGGGGTGTTTTTTACCACGGACGGCAGGGTGTTATTCTGAGATTGTAGGCCGAAACATCCGCTTGAGATCCTTCGCTTGTGCTCAGGATGACAGTGTTATTGTGAGGGGTGGTGGTGGTGCACACTCATCGTCATTCCCGCGCAGGCGGGAATCCA
>JBASFN010000084.1:0-9514 GCA_049653045.1 Alphaproteobacteria bacterium | reverse complement strand
GGCTACAGACCGTCGAAATGAAAGTTCCGTTTGCGCCGGCGACAGAGATCGCATGGCGTTTGGATTATGAATATTGGGGCAAGGGATTCGGCACAGAGGCGGCAAATGCCGTTCTCGATCACGGCTTTTCCAAGGCAAAGCTGAAAGAGGTGGTCGGGTTTGCCGTGCATGACAACAGCCGCGCTCTCAAGCTGATGGAAAAAATCGGTATGAGCCGCGATGTCAAAGGCGATTTCGATTATCCGGGGCTGGCACAGGATCATCCTTTGGGGCGTTTTGTGCTGTACCGGATCAACAAGAAACAATACCAGTCCTGAGTTGCCCTCGGTCTTTTTTTCAGGTACTTTAGGGCATCGAGTTTCTCATATTGTCCATTTCAATTTTTGTCCAACCAACATCGTGAGGCGCATCCCATGCCTTTTTCTTTTAAGCCTGCGCGTTTTCTTGTTCTTGCATCGCCGATTCTGCTTGCCGCGTGCGGTGATGGATGGGAGATGGTTCGCACAACCGATTTCCCCTACGGCAATCTTCGCACGGCGGGGACGGGCGTTGCTTATGTTCGCGCCAAGATGTTGCCCGAAAAAGAATTGAAGATTGAGCCGCAGATCGAGGCTCCGAGCGGCGAAGTGCCGCCACCGCCTGAGCCTGCCGGCCCTGCCGTTCCTGTTGAGGAACAGAAAAAAGCCGAAGAGGTTTTCCACAAAGGCCAGGAAAAATAACGTCACCGGAATGATTTCCGTACATTGGAAGAGGCGGCTTTGGCCGCCTTTTTTATTTTTCTAAAACTTTATCCAATTTTGAAGCGTATCCTTTTGAAAGATAACGCATCTTTAAGAGGGCTTGAGTTACCATAAGAAATAGACGTGAACCATTTTGGCCTGTTTTTTTTAGGCCTTTCCGCAGTTGCGGGTTTCATCAAAAAATATTGTTCTACAGGAAAGGTTGGGATTGTCATGACATTGCAAGTGGATACTTTAATTGCCGTTTCGCTGATGATGGCTGTTTTTTCGGCTGTTGCCGCTGTTGGCACAAGTCTTGTTCTGGGCGCGGGGTTTGAGCGTCTGCGAGCCGGGTTTGAAATAATCAGTAAGCAAACCGGATTTTTCAGCGACGTTATCAATAAGCTGGAAAAGAAAGTTGAGAAGGTAGATGAGACAACGGATAGTTTTTCCCGTTCAATCAACACGCTGGAAGAAAAAGTTGGTGATGTAGGTAAACAAACAGCGCAGTTTACCGAGTCGGTGCAAAAGCTTGAACGCAAAGTTGAAGTCGTCGATAAACAAACCGCGTTCTTCAGCGATGCCATTCATAAACTGGAGCAGCAGGTCGAAGCGATTGAAGTCGCAACGCCCGAAGATCGTAGCGGTCTTGTCAGTGTCAGCAAGGAGGAGGCCGAAATTCAGGCCGATACCAGCCTGACGCAGGACTGCATCCTTGTGGATGAGGCCGCAGAGGGTGGCGATGCCATCCTCCAGCAGGCTCATGTGTCTTTTGCTGGCGATATGATGCGCTACATGTTTCAGGGAAGCCCCGGCAAAAAGGATGAAATCCGCTTTCATTAAGCATTTAAAGCCATAACGCTTTAAGCATTCAGGCGAAGCCCTTTGCGGGGTTTCGCCTATTTTTTCAGGGGCATGGCAGGGGGGAGTGGATAAAAGGGGCACTTCGGGGTAGAATGGAAGAGGTTTGAATTTATTCGCTTTTTTGCGGGGGATATGTGGTCTGGTTCTTTCTCTGGCTGATACTTTCGGCTCTTCTTCTTGGCTTTCTGGGGTGGACGCTTCTTATTTTTTACCGTCAGAAAAGAGCGTGGCGAGCCTTTGCGACGCGGCGAAAACTCCGTTACAGGTCGGACAGGATAATGGCGTCTCCCACCATCAATGGGACGATCGAGGGGCGGACAATCAGTTTTTTCATCGGCGAGCACATGGCCGTTGATGCGCGGTCTTCGCGCAAGATGTCGGCCATCGAAGTTCATCTTTTAAGCAAGCTGCCCTTTGAAGGCGGGATTGCAAGCGGCGGCATGGTTCCGATTGTCCAAGGGATCCGGTTCAAGGATGAATACAGGCCGGAAAATCCGGAGTGGAGTAAGGATTATATCGCCGCAGGGTCAAGCTCGCTCGCCCTGCAGGCCTATATGACGCCGGAGCGGATTGCGGCGCTGACCGCCCTGATGCGGATAAAGCACGGATGGGTGACCTTTGTTTTTCGGGGCGATATGGCACTGTTGCGTTTTGACACGCCCGATCCGCTCGACAGCGAGGAAAAACTGTCCAAGATGGCAAAGAAAATGATCGAGGTCGCGGGGCTTCTTGAATTGAAAAAAGGCGAGGAGGGCGTTTTGAAGGCCGAGGCTCAAAAAACACCCGTCAAGAAGGCTGAATCTGTCGCTGCCTCGGTTGATCTCAGCACGCCGATTGCGCTTCAGCTTGAGGAAGAAAATACTTCTTCGCCGCCAGAAAAAAATGAAAATCCGTAAGGAGCCATAAGGCTTCCGTCACAGGAGTTTTCTTTATCCGAGAGGTTGAAGAAGCAGGTCACTATTTTAGTTTCCTCCGTCCCGCGTTTGAAGGCGATGATTTTAGCATCCCCCATATCGATAAATTTTATCTCGCCGTCGGTGCAAAGAGCCGATTGGGTTTTCCTCCACGCAAGAAAACGGCGCATGAAGTTCAAGGTGGAGGCCGGGTCTTTTTCCTGAATCGCAACGCTCATTTTATTATGGTCTTCCGGCATGGGAAGCCATGATTTTGCCGGGGGTGTTGTGTGCCATGGCATCGGTGTGCGGCATCCGTCGCGCCCTTGCCATTTCGGGTAAAGGGCAATGCCCCATGGGTCTTTTAAATCCTCGAATTTGAGGCGGCTTTCGGGCAGTCCAAGTTCCTCGCCCTGATAGAGGAACGCCGTTCCATAAAGGCTTCCCAAAAGCGCAATCAGCATTTTTGAAAGGCGCGGATCGTGGCTGAATCCATCGCCGGGTGTATGCCATCGGCTTGCGGCGCGAACGACATCATGGTTGGAAAACGCCCATGACGGCCAATGGCCTCTGTGGTTTAAAAACTCTTCGATTGGCTCGCGGATCAGGTCTTCGGTCAGGTCTTTGTGCGCGCCGCTCATCATGGAGGTGTTGTAACAGGTGTCGAGAAGGCCGGACGCCGTGTATTCGGCGGCGCGTTCGTTCGGGTTATCGTCGCCGATTTCGCCAACGGTAAAACGATCCGGGTATTGATCCATCAAGGCGCGAAAGCTTTTGATGAACTCCAGATTTTCAGGCCGCGATTTATCATAGACATGCTGTTGTTCGGAATAGGGGTCGGGGCTTTCCAGTTGCGTCGCATAGTGTGCGCCGTAGGTGCGCGGCGGGTTGTCTCGCAGCAACGCATCGTGGAAATAAAAATTCACGACATCGAGGCGAAAGCCGTCCACGCCCTTGTCCAGCCAGAAGCGCGCAATGTCGAGCGCGGCTTGCCGGACATCCGGGTTGTGGAAATTGAGGTCGGGCTGTTCCTTCAGGAAGTTATGAAAGTAATATTGCCCGCGTGTTTCGTCGAATGTCCATGCCGGGCCGCCAAAGACCGAAACCCAATTATTGGGGATTTTATCGGCCCAGACATACCAATCGGCCTTTGGATTGGTTTTGTCCTTGCGGCTTTCGAGAAACCACGGGTGCTGATCGGCGGTATGATTGAGCACAAGGTCGATGATGATTTTGAGATTGAGATCGTGCGCTTTTTTCAAGAGCAGGTCGAAATCCTCTAAGGTTCCGAAAATCGGATCGACATCGCGGTAGTCTGAAACGTCATAGCCAAAATCTTTCATTGGCGATTTGAAAAAGGGCGAAATCCAGACGCCATCCACGCCGAGGCTTGCGATGTAATCCAGTTTTTCCGTGATACCGGGGAGGTCGCCAATACCGTCGCCGTTTGAATCATGAAAACTGCGCGGGTAGATTTGATAAAGAAAAGCGCCCCGCCACCATGGGGCAACGGGACGCTTTTTGAAAAGGCTCATAGATTAGTGAGCGGGGTGTTCGCTGGCCGGAGCAGGTTCGCCAGCAGCCGGTTCACTTTGAGTTGCCGGTTCAGCAGCGGCCGGAGCAGGAGCAGGAGCCGCTTCGGGGGCGGGTTGCTCCGCAGCGGGTGCGGCGGCGGCAGGAGCCTCAGCCGTTTTGGCGGCATCGGCGGCAACTTCGAGTTTCACGATCTTGTCGGGCATCGCTGGGGGTTCTCCCTTAGCGAGCTTATCGATGTTTTCCATGCCCTCGGAGACTTGTCCGACAACCGTATATTGTCCGGTCAGGCTAGAGCAGCCCGTGTCGGTGAAGCAGATGAAGAACTGCGAGTTTGCCGAGTCAGGATCGCCTTTACGCGCCATGCCAACCGTGCCGCGCTTGTATTGATACTGGCTGAATTCGGCCTTGAGGTCTGGCTTGTCGGAGCCGCTCATGCCCGTTCCTGTGGGATCGCCGGTCTGAGCCATGAAACCGTCAATCACGCGGTGGAAGACGATACCGTTATAAAATCCTGCGCGGGCCAATTCCTTCAGGCGCTCTGCGTGGCCGGGGGCGAGGTCGTTCATCAGGTCGATAGTGACCGTTCCGCCACTCGACAATTCCATTTTCAGGGTATTTTCAGGATCGGCGGCGTGTGCGCCCGTGGCTGCGGCTGTCATAACGAGGATACTCCCGGCGGTGAGAAGAAGATTTTTAAACATGGTGCGTGACCTTTTGAAAGAGCGTTAAACATGAGTACGAGTCGTGCCACAGCCATAAGGTGAAAGCAAGACCGAGCATAGGCTTTATACGCTGGGATGTGGAAAAACCTTTTGTTGTCATGTTGAGCGTAGCGAAACATCCCGATGGGATCCTTCGCTATTGCTCAGGATGACAGTATACTTAAGCCGCAATACTTTTGTTATGGGATTTGACCATATCTTTGAGCGTGGCAAGGCAGGTGCAGCATTGCGGTTTGTTGCCCTCGGAGCACGCACTATAAACCTCCGACATGCCGCACTTGTCGGTTTTCCCGGCGAGATGCTCGCGGACTTTTTTGTCGCTGAACGGGTGGCAAAGACAAACTAGCATGGGCAAACCCTCATGGTGGCGATCCTTAATGGTATTAAGAATCATTATCACCCATTTTGGACGCGATTGCAAGTCATTCTCACTCATGGCTTGAGGTTGAAATATTTTCTTATCTATGTAAATGTAAAATCCTGCCGAGGTTTCATAGGAGGAAGTGTAATGACAACGAAAATAGAAAGTTCAAATGGAATGGATATAATAGGTCCATATGAAGCATCCCCAGAGGACCGCATCCTTAATTATCGGAGCGGTTACCTAACGGAAACAGAATGGCACAGAGCCATAGGATGGGGAAAAATACCGGACAAACACAATGCGGACTATATCCATGAAGAGGGTGATGCGCCTCAACCCTGCATTTATACATATGTCGGTTTTGTGCCCACAGGTTTTTAGATTTTACCCTTCGCCTGCACCGATGGGGTCTGAATTCATCAGGATATAGTTCTGGACACCCATGCTTGCGATCAGGTCAAGCTGGGTCTGGATACCATCGGCGTGTTCTTCCTCGGCGGCCAGGATTTTGGCAAACAGGTCGCGGCTGATGAAATCGCTGGCTTTCTCACAGTAGGCGATGGCTTCGCGGTAAAGTTTTATCGCGTCTATCTCCAGTTTCAGGTCGCATTCCAGAAGTTCTTTCACGTCCTCGCCGATCAACAGCTTGCCGAGTTCTTGCATGTTGGGCATGCCGCCGAGCAACAGGATGCGTTTCAGGAATTCATCCGCATGTTGCATTTCTTCGATGGATTCCTTGTACTCGTGCTTGGCGAGTTTCGTGATGCCCCAGTCCTCCAGCAAGCGCGAGTGCAGAAAATATTGATTGATCGCCGTCATCTCGTGCTTCAGGGCGTTGTTCAGGTAAGCGATGACTTTTTTGTCGCCTTTCATGGGGGAAGTCCTTTCATTTGTTATTCAGAAAAATTAAACCGTAGAAAAAAAGTATTTAACACGAAGGACACGAAGTTTAAAAATAAGATCACAAAGATTTTTGAATAAAGTTTTTCTTCGTGCGCTTCGTGTCTCCTTCGTGATTTTCGTGTTGAATATTATTTTAAAACTATTCGCCTCTGCGGTTTAATACTTAAATCAACGCTCGTTTCAAAATTTTCTCAACGTGCTTCGTGTAATGGCTGTAGCTAAAGATAGTGTCGAAGTCTTTTTTGTCAAGTTTTGCCGTGACTTGCGAATGCGTTTCAAGCGCGTGGCGGAGGGTGAGTTTTCCATTGCTCTCCCAGACTTTCATCGCGCAGCCTTGGACGATTGCATACGCGTCTTCGCGGCTGATACCTTTTTGCGTGAGAGCAAGAAGTGTGCGCTGGGAAAAAACAAGACCGCCGGTGCGCTCCAGATTTGCTTTCATGGTGTCCGGGTAGACCAGTAATTTTTCGATGATCCCCGTCATGCGTGTCAATGCGAAATCAAGCGTGACGCAAGCATCGGGGCCGATATTGCGCTCGACCGAGGAATGCGAAATATCGCGCTCGTGCCAGAGCGTGACGTTTTCCATCGCGGGCGTCACATAGGCGCGGACTAACCGGGCAAGCCCCGTGAGGTTCTCGGACAGGATCGGGTTTCTCTTGTGCGGCATGGCACTCGATCCTTTTTGCCCCTTGCTGAAAAATTCTTCTGCCTCGCGCACTTCCGTTCTTTGCAGATGACGGATTTCTGTGGCGAGGTTTTCGATGGAGGCGGCGATAACGCCGAGCGTGGCGAAAAACATCGCGTGGCGGTCACGCGGGATAACTTGCGTGGAAACGGTTTCGGGCTTCAAGCCAAGTTTCTTGGCGATATAGCCTTCAACCGCCGGATCAACGGTGGCATAGGTTCCAACCGCGCCAGAGATGGTGCAGATGGCGATTTCTTGCCTCGCGTTTTTCAAGCGTTCCTTGGCGCGTTTGAACGCGGCGTAATGCCCCGCTAACTTAAGGCCGAAGGTCGTTGGTTCCGCGTGGATGCCGTGACTCCGCCCGATGCAGATGGTTTTCTTATGTTCGAGGGCGCGCTTCTTGAGTGCCTTTAAAAGACCATCGAGGTCTTTCATCAGCAAATCGGCGGCCTGCGTCAGTTGCACGGCAAAGGCGGTGTCCACCACGTCGGAGCTGGTCATGCCCTGATGGACGTAGCGGGAGTCGGAGCCGATGGATTCCGCAACGGAGGTCAGAAAGGCAATGACGTCATGCTTGACCTCGCGCTCGATTTCATCAATCCGGGCGATGTTGAACTTGCCTTTTTTGCGCAAGGTCACGGGAACGGATTTAGGGACGGTTCCCATCTCCGCCATTTTCTCGGCAGCTAAAGTTTCGATTTCCAGCCAGATTTTAAAGCGGTTTTCGGCTTCAAAAATGGCGGCCATTTCCGGGCGGGTATAGCGGGGGATCATGCGTGTCTTCCGGGCGCAAAGGGTTAGCGTCCCTGAAAACTATTGAGTTTCCCGGTAATAATCAAGTGCTGGAATATTAGCCGATGCCACCAGGCCCCTGACCTAGTCCCGGCTTATTGGTGTTATTCATGCCGGGGGCAAGGTCGGGACGTGTGTCCAGAGTGTTCTGGGCGGTCAGTTGGTTGCCGTCGGGGCCATGCATGGTCATGTTTGGGTCGGCTTTAATGCCAAAGGCGCTGAGTATGCCCTGAAACATATTCATGCCGGGGCTGTTTGTGATGCCGAGAATCTGATTATACCCCTCGATCCCCAGCATTGCTCCCATCATGGCCTGCAACGTGTTCAGTCCATTGTTCATGTTATTGTCTGGTTTGGCATCTTTTGGGCCTTTGTCATTTTCCGGCCCATCAGGCTTGTTGTCATTCAATGTGACGACGGGTGATTGTTGTTCTGGCGTTTGTTTCTGAGCTAGCTCTGTTCTTTGTCTGTTTTCTTGCTCTTCTTGTAATTTTTGTTCTCTCTGATCCTTGTCAGGAGTTCCCTGTTCGTGTTTTTTGGGTTCCGCTTTGATGGGGTCTTTTTTCAGTTCGTCTTTCTCTTTTTGTTCGTTACCCATATTTTCTCTCCCCTAGTTCAGAACTTTGTTAAAGACGACCAGTTTATGTGCGCGTAATGAAAAATCCGGGTTCAGCTCCAGAAAGGTAAGAGCGCGGGTTTTGTCCAGCACCTCTTTAATGGGCTTGGGGACGACCATGCCAAGCTCCTGCACATCGCCGCCGGGCATGATGAACTGGATGGTTCCTGTATAATCGTCGTATTGCACCCACTCATAGCCTGATTTCAGGGGGCCCATATGGAGCAGCATCGCGTCCCCGCGATCATTGACCAGAAACTCCAATTTTGCCCGTTTTGCGACTGATTCGTGTTGCATATGTGTCTTTCCCATATCGACACATCAAGGGTATTACGAAAAGGTTAATTTTTGGTAAAATTGCGGGGAAGCGGGGCTGGGAGTTGAGTTATGAGGGTTGTCATCCTGAGCACAGCGAAGGATCTCAGGCGGGATGTTTCGCTACGCTCAACATGACAGCAAGTCTTTCTTAGAAGACACGAAGTCACGAAGATATTATGCCAAAACTTCGTGATCTTCGTGCTCTTCGTGGTGAAAAATACTTTTTCTCCGCGTTCTCTGCGCCTCTGCGGTGAAATTTTTATTTTGTATGGCTGAAAACAAATAGTTTGTTTTCGGACAGATGCTTAAATCGCCCCGGCATATTTAAACACTTGCGGCGCGAACAGGTATTTTCCCTCGCTGGCGACGACGCTGGGGGGGAATTTGTTCTGCTCGAACAGATCGTAACCCTGTTTAAGTTCCGTCCAGAAGGGCACCCACTCGGATTTTGCGTGGGCGCGCATATTATCGGGCGTCATGCGGAAGGGGAAAATATGGACGGGCACACTGTCGTTCCCGGCGAGCAAACTTTGTTCGGCGAGGATATATATTTCCTCAATCCCGGAATCGGTCATGGCAAAACAGCCCTCGGATTTACAACCACCATGGATCATCAGCTTGTCGCCGGTGCGATCCAGCGAGCGGTCATATTCGTTCGGATAGCCGATATTCATGGCGAGGTGATACTGGCTACCGGGCCAGAGGCGTTCCTCGGTCACGTCATAAAATCCTTCTGGGGATTTTTTGTCGCCTCGCGCCAGCTTAGGGCCGGGCGTGGGGTTTTCCTTACAGATTTGATACGTCTTGAAGGGTTGGTAGAGGCCGGTGGGATCGTTCCTGACCCAGAGTTCCAATTCGCCCTCCTGCTTGAAAATCCGTATGAACATAGGCGATCCGGGTTTCAGATCGGTGCTGGCAAGTTCGGTCGTCAGCTCTGGCAATTTCTGCGAGCGGATCAAGTTTAACTGCGCCAGATAATCCGGCATCGACGTACAGGCAGCAAGGAGGGGAAGGCACAGAAGTAAAAACAATGTCATCCTGAGCGTAGCGAAGGATCCCGTTGTCGTTAGCCTGAGATCCTTCGCTTTGCTCAGGATGA
>JBASFN010000083.1:0-18074 GCA_049653045.1 Alphaproteobacteria bacterium | reverse complement strand
CTGATGGTGAGATCAATATCCTCTGAAAACCTCTCAATCAGGCCATAGGCTTTTGAAAGGGAAGTACCACCCTTAAAGGTAAGGAACGGCGCAAGGGACGGATTGGAAAAAAGCCTTTTAAGCGTCCAGCAAACCCAGAAGTCCTTTTCAAGGATAATATCCGCCAAGTCGCGGCGGCTGGCCGCTTCTTGGAGAATAGTGCGTCTTTCCTGTTCTGGCTTCGTAGCGAATTTATCCATACTTTACCTGCTGTATTTTGAGAATAGCACCTGCCATCCATCCCGGCACTTGGGATGCCGCCGTGCTAAGTCCCTTCAAATCCTGATCGTCCAGCCGTTTCGCACATTGCAGAATCGTCTGATCGTCGATGTTATCTTTGCCCAAATAAGACAAAGCCTGAAGTGTAAAATTCGCTCGGCTGGATAGGCGATCCATAATTGGTACTTTAGCGTGTTTCAACACAATCGTTCTGCCAGCCACTTTCTTTGTGCGAGATAGCCCATTCGTCAGATAAACGGGCTTGGCAGGAACCTGTGTGGATAGCCCCAGAAAATTTGCCGCCGCAGCGCCGGATGGAAAAACGGTGTCGCCTGTCTGGGCGCTAATAGCTTGCGCCAGATTATCCGCGCTGGGTGAGAGCGTTCCCAATGTTGGATGCAGTTTGGGAAAGTCATACACGCCGCGATCCAAGCGCCGGATAACGCCTTTCTTCACGAGGCGCGAAAGCGTCTGATCGACAGTGGCGCGAGTGCCGACATCCAAAAAGTCTTTGGGCGTGAAGACCCAGCCGCGCTGTTTGGCGCGGATTCTCTTGGTAATGGTGCTTGCAATGACATTCATGACGCTATCCTCTATAGTCAGATTATAACATAGTTATTTCTGACATTCAACATGATATAAATTAAGGCCATATAGCTGATATATATATAATATATATAACTTTAAGACAGTAAGTGCCTATAAAATAGGCAAAAGGATAATCGGGTGTAATCGGGTACGAAATCAGGTATCTCCCTTGCGTCAGCTTTTCTGATGAAAAAGTGCAGGCCGTTAAAGGCCTGCACCCAGTTTCCATTGATAAGCGTAACGCCCGTTGATCTCACGGATGGTATTTTCCAGTGAGCCAAGGCAGTTACGGCGGCAAGCCGTGCCAAGGCTGGTTTGTGCCAGCAGCTTTGAAAGCTCCCGATACAGCTCCAGCAATTCGGCAAGGTTCAGCAAGCGCAGTTCATAGCGTGTAATCAGATTTATCATCGTTTTTACTTCCGTTTCTCTTAAGCCCCGGAAATCGGAGCCTTTCTTGCCCCGGTCACAGTGAAGAAACGAAAGGCACGAAATGACGGGCTGGAAACGGATGAAAAAAACGCCGATCAAAGCCATGAAACGATAAGACAGAGATTGCCACCGCCATTTGATGAGCGGGTGCGGCAGAGGGCTTGATAAGCCTGAAACAAAAACAGCCAGCATGGTGCTGGCCAAAAATTCAAAGGAAACAGGAGCAGGAGGCCAAGCTATTGAAGTCAGGAAAAGAGTCTAAGGCGGCTTCGCCCCTCGCGCCGCAAGGGTCATTCGATAAACGGCGCAAGCCGTGTCCCCAACCTTCCTTCACTACGTTCCCGTGCAGGCCGGGTGATACCCCTCAGCTTGCACCGCCCTTGCGTTTTCTACCCCCACCCTCGGCGGGAGCCAAGGTTGCATTGACGCAACCCAAACTCATTAGAGGAAACAAGACCATGACAACATTACACGCACAGCCCTACGACATCAGCGCCAACGGTTTCTATTTTGAGACAGCGGAGGAATATAACGAAAAGGCAAGCAAGCTGCTGAATTCATACGGCCAGCCAGTAGAAGAATTTGAGCTGCAATTTATTGACGGTGAAAGCATCGACGCAGATTTATTCAAGGCGCTTGGCGTTCATCAAGGCAACTTCCCAGCCTATCTGGAAGCCGTGGACGACTGGAGCGCAGACGATAAAATAAAAGTCATTATTGCCGTGGGCGAAGCAGGATATAATTTTGACCTTGGCAAAGACACGCCAGACCAGTTTGACATTGACCTGTACGAGCTGGACAGCCTGAAAGACTTGGCCGAGCAATTTGTAGAAGAAGGCTTATACGGCGAAATCCCGAAAGCCCTGCAATACTACATCGACTATGAGGCCATCGCCCGTGATCTGGGCATGGATTACAGCGAAATCAGAATCGATGGAACAAACTACATCTACCGTTGCGGCTAAACCCGAAGCCTTCAAAACCAAAGCCGCCCGAAACAGGCGGCTTTGCCCTATGGCCACTTCTTGGGGCAAGCCCCGCCAGTTGCGTACCCACCCACCCAGCATCCCGTATTAAATTTCCTTTAAGTCTTTTTCAATCGCTTTATATCGCTCTTTTACATCTTCTCCAGAATAAAAATCCAGCAAATCTGCCTTCGACATTTGGCCATCCGCAAGAAACTGTAGTAGATATTTCTGATTAAAATCCATAAGAAGAACGCTTTTCTCTAGCTGTGCTAAAATTTTCTTATTTGTTTCAATGTTAATAAAAACTAGATTCTTAATAATTAAAACTTAGCTTATATCTTTAATGATTCTATTGATAAGTATAGCGAGCAAATCCTTATCTAACTGAACTGGATGTGCGTTCATGGCTAGATCACGAGCCAGCATATAGGCAATTGCTAGATTGCTATAGTCACCTTTTTGAGAATCTATAATAGATACAAGGCCTACAGATGGAATGTATCTTACATTCTGTACTGTATTTAGAATACTACTATCCACAACAGAAACATCTAGAACGATAATGCTAACTCGTCCATCTCGATTAGCTTGCGCCTCTATTAATTGACTCCAAGCAGTATCGGTTTTTCTTGTAAAAATGTCTTTGCTTCCTATGTCGCCTAAGCGCAGACTTTTATCAAATTTACATTCAATAACTATTTTCAGGTCATCTTTTCCATCTACAAAACAAACAATATCTCCTGTCTTATTTTTATGAAGCTGGCCAACGGTATTACCCGACAAGCTAGCCTTATCTGACAATTTTTGTTCTAAGAAAAATTGGTTCAAAAATTCTGCAATATCATCTTCAGCAATCATTCCCTTGACCGCCGACTTAAAGAAAAGCTCTTGTTTCATATCGAAAATCATTTTCAGATTTTCAAGTTCCGTACCCAATTCATTGGAAGTTTTGGCAAGAAATGAAGACAGGCGATCCTGCATTAATGCGAGTACACCGATATAAATAGCTTTAAGAATTTTTTCGTCACGTTCAACAACAGGAAGCTTATCGAAGAAACTGAAGACAATTTCATTCTCCATTTCAAAGCTTTCGATTTGAACCCTTTTATTTTTTTGATTTAAAGATAAAATTGTCATTTTTAAACCTTGCTGTATCTATAATGACCTTTGATATGTTCGGCTAAATACTTTCCTTGAGATTCAGCAGATTTAAAACCTTCCCACACTTGAGGGGGAACATCGTAATACTGATATACACCGCCATTATGAAAGCTAACCTCAAGTGTCAGGCTGCTAGCTTGATACCGAAGACTGGATATATTGGAAGAAGTGAAGCTATTAAACGATTCCCATGTCATATTTTATTCCTCTGGTTCTTTCTCTGGTAATCTAGGATTCTGTTGTCGCCATACGAGGCTAAATTCTTCGTAATTGGGGTCATTCTCCATCTTAATTCCCCAGCCGCCTGGAGCGGAAGAAGTTTCAGGTGGAAGATCATCACACACTATTGGATCGTGGCTATCTGGACGCTTATCCTTTGGGGGCGCTTGAATTATGGTGCGCATTGGTAGGCCCACAGCCTCACCAAGAATTATAGACTCTCCTGTTCTTAGAATAGGCAACATGTTTGTTAATCCCTCTAAGTTATCTGTAATTGCTCCAGTTATGTGTGCCCGATCGGTACTGTTACTTAGTCGTAAAGCGAAGAATGTGCCGCATTGAGAAAGGATAGTTGAGTTTATTTCCGATGGCCGTTGGCTCACTATCATAGCGCCAATCCCGTATTTTCTACCTTCCTTTACAATTCTCTGGACAATTGATGAGGCAAGCCCGTGGAAATTGTCATTCAAATAAGTGTGAGCCTCTTCCATAACAATCAATAAAGGTCGCTCTCTGCCGCCTTGGGATAGATTCCTTGTCCAGAAAAGCGCGTCATATAATAAGCGAAGCAATATACCAATAACGTCATTTATGATGGTTATAGGTATGCCAGATAGATCTAGAATAGAGATTGGTTTTTCTGTTCCGATCCAGCCTTTCATAAGTTCAGGCAAATCATTCTCAACCTTGCCGTCGATGGCAGTCATCCACTTGCCGGGTTTGAGAAGAAAATCATAACGAGGTATTCTTAGCTTTGCGCCAAGGTTCTCTAGCTGTGCGCGGATATTTAATGAGTCGGGCAGATAGTTTATTTTTTCAGGATCATTTTCAATGTTTTTAACTTTTCTAAATTTGGGCGGAATACCAGCCACCGCATCACCTTTGATCTCTTGGCCACTAGCGTCCTTTTCATACGCCCAATTTTCCTCAACTGGCATCTTTCCTGAGTCGGAATAATATGTTCCAAATTCTTTGCAATATAATTCATACCAAAGCGCATTAAGGCTAAAGGGGACAGGGCTATCAACATTTAGGTTTTGATGAGAAATTCCTAGCTTAGGATATTTAGATATGGCATCTGCTTTGTATTGAATAATTTTCTCTAAAATTATGTTTCTTGCCTTACTGTCTTGTGGCAAATCACCAAAAGTTACTTTGAGTAATTCATCAAAATTCATTGCCCAGAAAGGTAGATACAAAGGCTTTTCATTTGGATTTCTTGCATCAGGTGTAATTTTATAGACATTCGCTCTATCACCTAACGCCTTGCCGTACTCACCATGAATATCCAGCACCACAATTCTTGCTGAAGGAAATCGACTGGCTTCAGATAAAGCTAATAAAAGTCCTGCGACAGTTGTAGACTTCCCTGATCCGGTTGTTCCTACAATTGCTGAGTGCCGCGTCACTAATTTATTAATATCTACCAGTGCCTCAATTGATTCAGCGCCAGCAATATGACCGACTTTCACTAAATGATTTTGCTGACCCTTCTTCCCGTAAATTCTGGCCAAATCTTTTTCTGAAACTAGATGTACTTCATCATCTATTGTTGGGTATTGAGAAATTCCGCGCTGGAATTTTCCATTGTTATATCCCTCACCAATCAACTGAATTTTTAGCCACCGATAACCATAGGGTTCTTGGGCAGAGAGGTTCTCTGGAACTGCGCTGGCACCTACCTGCGTTACAATTCCAAATAGATCAATATAGCCGACAGGTATTTTTACGAAGCTTCCCAATTGGCCAATTCTATATCCTTGGCCATTTACAAATATAAGGCCAGACAAGTGATTGCCACTAAGCGTCACGCTTACGGCAGTGCCACTTACATCCTGCACTGTTCCAAGCACAGTAGGATTCTGGCAGGGCTTATTGTTCGTCATTTTCATTTATGCCGCTCAAACCCTTTAAAAGGTTGCTGAATTCTAAAAAATCTCCTAAACGAAGCTCGCAAGCTTGCGCTTTGCCGAGGGCATCCTCACTTGGAGGTATAATTATCCCATCGGGAATATTGGTTCGGGTATCTTCATTAAAAGACCAGCTAGACTCACTTCTTCCAATGATAGCGCCATCAAATGCGATCAAGCTTAAATTTGGTGTTCGTAATGCACATTCTCTTGCCTTCTTATATTTGTCGTCATTCAGCTTTCCAAATATGAAAGCGTAAGCCATGCCTGTTGCGTTGCTAGCAAGGCTTCTACATAGAACATCATTGATATGCTCATCAGCAAAAGAATACCCGGAGATAAATAAGATAGATGATGATTTAAGTAAAAAATCTTTTAATCTATCGAGCATAGCCAAATATGGCATTTTTCTGCTTTGGTCGTATTTGAGATGAGATGGATAAATAAGGTATCTATTTCCCTCTCCTAAATTGTCACTTCTAATGACATTGTTTTGTCCATCTAGCCGCCAATTAATTGACCCGTGTATTTTCCAAAGCCGTGTCCACCTCGCAGGTAGTAAGTGTTCATCCTCAACCGCCCCAAGATCAAAGAACGCCTTACGAGTACCTATAAAGCCATCAAAGTAAGGGGCCGCGGCCTCTTCAAAAGCTTGTTCAATCAGAAGATCATAATTAGTGGTAAAAATATGGACAGGCCGATCACGCTTGAGGGTACGAGTCCATATGGCAAGATTGTGGTACGGCGAAGTCCCGTCAGGAAGAGATTTATTCACCTCATCTGAAATTATCTTACAAATACTTTCATCGAGGGTATCTAAGTCATTCTTTACAAAATCTCGGACAGTACCTTTTCCTGCAACATTTCTTAGAGCGCGAACCTGCGTTAATATATCCTCGATATTGGGATTCTCGCTTCCATCTTCTTTCATAAGTCCGATAATTTTATCCCACGAACTTAGCTTACCTTTTTCTGTACTTTTAAGCCTTGCCGAAATTATAGCAGTCAATCCTGCAACATCAGGAATTAGCGGGTCAGATAATTTCTTCCCTTCTTCTTGTCTGTGATTGACTCTCACAGATAAAGGGCAACCTGCACCTATAAAAAATCCTATTGGCTTTTTATTTTGTGACAAGGCCTGCTGGATATAGCCAACCTGTCTAAAAATATCATGGCTTTGTTTTACATCCATTTTATCTGTTCCCTACAATATCTTGCCTACTAACGTTATAATAAAAATTCATGATCTCTACGCTCTTGATCTTCTCAACTGCCTCATCAATCACGAACAAAGGCATAAGGTAACACCTGCTGGGGATATGCACGTGCAAGTTCCATATTCTCCATTCAGCGTCATTTGGGTGGAATGCCAATTATTCATCCTCAAATTCCGCAGAGCTGAATTTTAGCACATTGCAGTTTTCTTTAATGGTGCGCTGGAGGTTTTGATCAAAGCCCTTGTCACTATTAGCCTGAATTTCAATGTTAATCTGCACTCTAACGCCAATCTTTGACGAGAAGTGCTGAACTACTTCATCCATAATATTAGCAAAATCCATTTTTGCTTTTACGGGGTCTAGGGAAATGGTTCCATAGAACTGTGTTTTTACAGATTGCTTATTATTTTCAGCATTATGGGCAGGCATTGCTGCTGTGTTAGGTGAATTTTCAAATTTAGCTTCTATCCCCTGCGATGACGCAGTAGATACGGTATTTATAACATGCTGCTGTGGGGCAGGTTTAGTGCGCTCTTTATATGCAGCTGCTTCTTCTCGTTCAACCAGCATTGAAGCATCGTCGATAATGCATGAAGTGCCTCTTCCAAAAACAAAACCGAGATAACGGTCACCATCTTTCCCAGAAGCAAACCCAAAGAAATCTTCAGACTCCACTCCCTTAGAAATTGCATCGCGGAAGACAGAATCATTTAACATTCTGGGCAGGTAAAGATAGTGACAGGTGTCCTGCCAAACTTTCAGTGCGCTGGTATCCTTGTTTCCGTCCTTCAAATACCACTGTGAAAGCATATTTCTGAGATGAATCGGTGACCACTCGTAAATAAGCCATTCTTCTTCACGCAACTTTGTTTCGATCTCTTGGATCAGATTCTGAGCCGTTGGAGAAACGGATACAGCTTCCCATTTTAGCGTGGGCTTGCCCTTTACAAACTCTTCAACCGGAGCCACCAACCACTTGTAGGTTTCACGCACGAGCTGGCTAAGAGATTTTTCGGCACCCTCTGCATTTCGTTTTGCTTGATTTAAGTGCGCCAAATCCTGATTCAACGTGCCACTCTCAATATCATGCACGATTGATTGCCAAGCCAGATATATTCTGGCCTGTTCTTTTAATCTTCCGATGACATCATAGTCTGGGGCAAGGAATATAAGTCGATTCTGCTTCTGACGCGGCTGCTCTCCGCGTTTACGCAAAATTTCTTCTGCTGCTGAAAATGCCTGATTCGTTTCCACACGGGAGAACCCGGATTCGGTTCCAAGGACAACCAGCCTAATCCCATACTCGTCAGGCACATCAACGGAGGGGGTAAAGATATGAATCCCTGAGAATTTATGATTTTTAGCAAAAACTTGTGAGACGCGAGTTTTGATAAGCGGGATTAATTCATCGCGCTCATTGATATTCTGTTTACGGCTTTCCATTTCACGGCGAAGATTAGGCTTTGTATCAAACCAGAAGCGATCCTGTTCAGAATAGAGATAGTGCAATCTATCGCGAAGGCGTTTCAATACATCCTCAAACACACCGACGGTTTGACCGGGCTGAACTGTGCCTAACAGAACATTTTCTGTCTTTAAGCCGCGTACGGCTTGGCTGGATACAGCAGGAGCGCTTCCAAGGAAGATGGCACGAGCTGCGCGTCGTGCAGCTTGGACGCTGCCAAATCGAGTGTCATGTCCATCTAGTCGCGCTGGTTCGGACTGCTTACCATCAACCTCACGCTCAATCACTGGCTGCCAGCCTTGAGGTAGATAGTGAATGCTTTTGTTTAGGACATTCGCATCTTCAAGGGGCAGTGAACCGGGCATAATCAGTGCATCACGGTTATCGGAGTTCCATAGACGATGGATCACGATTGCCATGTACTGCAACACGCCGCGTGTGCGCTGGAATTTATCCAGCGTTGACCAATCCTCGTATAGTCGATCAAACACCTCTGGATGGATGGGATAAGAGTGACAAAGCCGCTCGAAATATTCATTAGATTGGGTTTCTACTGGAAACTTTTCGGCATTCTGGCGATAGAAGTCAGAGAATTGGCGGCTAATGCCTTCCACTTCTGACCGTTCACCCGCATGTTCAAAGAGGCGACGTCGTACGATCTCGAATGCTTCTTCAGTAGCAACTGGCTTCCAAACCGATTCTACGCGAGCGAAATACTTTTCTAGCGAGTTAAGAGCCCGCTGGCCTGAGCTTCCGCCAACTTCGAGGTCTGATTCTGGCAGGGATGCAAGCAGAAGCGCATTCGGCACTGCCTTTAGTGCCTCTGTCAGTGCCTGAATAAACGAGATGTTGCTATCGAATGTACCCGCTTTGTATTGTTTGCCCGCTTCCAGCTGCCGGATGAATGCTACAAGCTCATCAATCAGAATCACGCATGGTGCAGCCTTCTTGAGAAGGTTAATCAGAACTTCCTTGCCGGGGGATGTGCCATCTGCATCGCTTGCCGCTACCATTTCAAATCCATCTTCGCCAAGCAGCTGATAGGCAAGATCACCCCATAGGGTGTTTATGTTTAGCTTTCCTCTCTTGGAAGGTTGGCTAGGTGAAATTTTAATCCCGTCGATCACAGCCACATTTGCGAAGGGTAGTTCCTGAATACCTGCCTGATCAAGGATAGTTGGGATACCAGAAAGTTTATCTGCTGAAACCTTACGGCTGGCAAGGTGGTACACCGCCAGCATGGTGTGTGTTTTACCACCACCGAATGCCGTTTGCAGCTGGATGACAGGATCACCACCCACACCAGTCAATCGCTGTGCAACGGAAATAAGCAGTAGGCGCATCCCTTCGGTGATGAAAGTACGAGAGAAGAACATCGCGGCATCCTGATATTCAGGCGTGGCTGTTCCGCTCGCAACCTGTGAAATATCGGCTGCGAATTCTGATTGTTTGAATGTACCCTCCAAAACATCTTTGTGAGGGCGAGCGATTTCACGCCAAGGCTTTAAACTCATGTTCCACTCCTAAATAAATCCAATTCTAGTTCAGGCTGCGATCCTTTGTGTCCGACATCATGCGAGGCGGTCACAATCGCGTGCCATGAACCAATCAATTCGTTATATGCACGGGCATCCTCTGCCCATTTCTTACGCTCACAGAGCGTGTAGAGGTGATAGGCCAGTTGGCGGATAGCTTCGCCTTTTTCTGGCATACGGGCGAGAAGCTTTCCAGCTTCGCCCTCACCCTGCTGATTGAGCTTGCGGATCATATGATGACATGCTTCCCAGATGGGTGTGCGTTCGTCTTTCTTGGGGTCCCAATCTTCAGGGTACTCCTTCCATTTCAGCAGGCGTACTTTGCCACCACCAGATTCAATGATGCCCGCATCGCGAACACCATCCACGGAGGTTCCTTTTGCACGCGACAAATTATCGGCATCTCCGAATGCACCCGCTGCCCACCCATTCTGATCAAACCAAGTTGAGCAGAAAAGCGTATCTGAATCGAAATTACCTGAGTCAGGGTTCAGGAACTCGGTGATCTCTTTATTGATAAGGATCAGCGCATCATGCACACTCATTTTGCTGCCATCTTGGTTCAGTACAGCTGCGTATTTTGAGAAAATAGCCATGCCCGGACCGATCGCCGCCTGTGCCAAATCTACGGGGGCAATGGGGGTAGCTCCTGTTTCGCCCCCAATCATTGTTTCTAGTGCTTCGGGCATTTGTTCACGTAGTTCACGCTGAAAATCACGGCGCGAGATGCTGGTAGCATCCTCTGGGCGTTTAACACAAACCAGTACAATAGACGAAGCAAGTGCATTAGCGCCGTTACCTACAGATCTTCCCTCTTTTTCAGTTCTAACTGGCCAAGTTCCAGTAATTTCAAAACCAGATTTAACTACAGCCTCTAAGAAGGTTTCCCAACCAGTTGAAGCTGTGCCTGTTTCTTCTGTGTCCGATTGTTTGAATGCGTAATAAATAGAGACCGGAAAAGCGGGGTGAGCTTTATTTGATAAGCCCACAAAAACATTAGTCATCCCATCTTCAAAAAACTTATTTGCCTGTTCTTTATTGTCGTGCCTGTACTTTAACGCGACAAGTTCCGAGGACTTTGGCACTGCAAGAGTGGATAGAAGCTCTGGGTAATAGCATCGTAGAGCTTGCCTCATCCAACAATAAAAAAAGTCTGATAAATCAGCGTAAGCGATATTATCGTAGTATGGTGGATCGGTTGATATAACCTTATTGACTGATATATCTTGATTTTGAGCGTCTTGTTGGGTGGCAAATCCAAGGGTCTTTCCAGACAGCGCTTCAAAACCCTTACAGAGCCGTTCAAAAAGATTGTTAATACTTCCAGTGGAATTGGAAAACGGATTAACTTCGGCAAAATCCCAAGCCATTGGTATGGCTTGTCTGGCAAAAACACTTCTCATTTGCGTGTTTGGTGCATTCCATCCACAAATTGAAGCGCCGTGATTTGCAACTTGACTAATAAGGAAAGCCAAATAGGTTACAACGGATTTTGAATAGTCTTCCCTATCAAAATTTTCTAATGAGTTATGTTTGATTTTCTCTGCAACTATGGGAATCAGGTCATTAAGTGCATTAAGCACTGTAAGTTGTCTATTTGTAAAAACCTTCCCCCATTGATCAAGCCCATAAGAATAGCATGTTCCTCCAGTGAGTTTTTCAGGAAGCTCTAAATCTGGAGACCATTTTCTGTCAATATTAATAGCAATATCTTCATGCTCTTTATCAGGAGCAATAAACACTCTCCCATTTTTTCCATCAGCAACGATAGTCATGAGGCGCTGACCCATTTTGCCTTGCTGTGCTTGCTCTTTTACGTATTTTAGGTCAATAGGCGCATCGCTCATAATACAGCGAAAAGCATTTCTTGATGCCTTAGTTCCTTCTTTGAGTTGTTGCCAATTTGTTGTCTTGCCTAGTTTTACAGAAAAAGAAAAACTTTCGCTGTGTTTATTAATGACGACATAGGTTTCTTTTGAGCTTTTCTCTGAAACCACAAATGAAGAAACCAGTGGTACATCAACATGGCTGAAAGCAGGGTTGGGACTTTTGACGGTTCGCGCCCATAGCCATGCGATTACGGTCAGTTCCTGCCCAACATATTGCTTCAGGTCTGGACGATCTGTGGCCATTGCTTCTGTGATTTTCACTTTGGGGTAAAGGTGGCCGATGCGTTTGAAGGCTTCTTCGCGCATCCAATGGCCATAGCGACGCACATCCTCTGCCAGCCCCTGCGCACCTTGCCACTCACGCGGCATTTCCGATTGCTTTTCACCTGTTGGAATCGGACCCACCGGCGCACGGCCAGCGAACTTCGGTGGAATTTCTATCATCGCTTTGTTGATCATCACCGCGACGGGATTTAGGTCACTGGCGTAAGATTCCAGCCCAAGCCGCTGCGCTTCCAGCGGAATTGCGCCGCCACCTGCAAAGGGATCGTGAAAAGCAGGGAGTTTTTCTGGGTCAAACAGCTCTTTTGCCTGCGGGTGGTTTTTGTTCATGGCGCAGGTTTCGCGCCATGATTCCTTAATCGCTTCCCGCGCACGGTTTAGCACTTCTTCGTTGTTTGTGTTTTCCCACTTCACCAGATCACGGATAATTTGGAACAATTCCTCGCGCTTCTTTTCGGCTTCTTTCTTATTCAGGCCACGCTGGAAGCCGTTGCCATTCTCAAAGCCTGGATCATTTACCATCTGGGCAAAAATCACCGCACGCGCTGCCGCCAAAGGACGACGCGCCCACCATAGATGAAGCGTGCTTGGGTGGCCATGACGAATTGATTTTTCACGAACACAGGCTACGTTAATATCATCCAGTGGAAGCGCCACCTCGATCAGCTTTTTAGGGATTTTTATCGGAGTCATGGTGTTCCTTAAATCGTGTGTTCAGGCTTTACGGCCTTGCTGAGTAAATCATTCAAATCATAGTTCACGCTGGCCACACCGAAATCTGGTTCAATCGTAAATGGATTGCAGATGTAGTGTGGACCATCAAAGGCATCTCCGTCTACGATCACCACGGCGAGCATGAACTTATCCGCTTGGTTGAGGCCATAGATGATCTCGTTCCGGCTGACCGTTATCGTGCTTTGGCCTTTGGCGCGGCCTTTGACCTCAATGTGACGATCCGACTTGATGGAGCCATTTTCATTGCGTGGTGGGCGTGCCGTTACGTCCCAGCCGCATTTCTCGGCAGACACGTCGGTAACAGCATGGCCAAGTGCCTGCTCAATCTTAATCACCGCCTCCATTGCGACGCGCTCCACACGGGCACGAGCAGCGGCATCCACCGTGAACGTGGTTTCTCCCTTACGCTGGGCAAGCAGTCCTTGCGGGATCACCAGCGCACCACCAACCACTATTGGTGTGCTGGAAACTATGTTCTTCATGTCCGTCAATTCTCTGGTGCGTTGCTCCAGTCGGGCTTCTAATTCTTCAGCTTTACGTTTGAAGTTTTCGGGCTGGACACGAGGTTGTTTTCCTGCTTTTACATCTTCATCCAGCTTGATTGCGCGACCATAGAGATAATTGATTTCTTTCGTCAGTCTCTCATGAACAGCAGCTAATGCTTTATCCGCATGACGCTCTCTGCGACTCTTAGCTTCTTCATAATGTTCAGGCACGAGTTTCTGGCTGGCGTGGCTGAGTGCCAGCGCATCTAAATTATTATTTAGCCACGGTTCGCCCATCACATCCTTTATCAGGCCAAGATCATAATCGTCGATTGGTTGTAAATCGAGATGCGGAGCCCATCCTGCGTTGGTGGCGTTGCCATGACGATCAATCTCTACAAACTGCAAGCGACGTGATACCACCCGTTTTCCATCACCGCCGCCTTCACGAACGGTATGGCTAATCATAAATAGTACCTTTGGTTCTATGCCATCATCGTTTGGATTAACCAAAACTGCACCTTGCTTTAGCTTTCCTCGATGTGCATCCAGCACTAGGTCTGTGACTGAGTGCATAAGCGGATGCTTTGGATGCACTAAATCTGCCATTGGTTTACCGTGCTGCCGGATTAGATGTTTCTCAAAGCAAATGCGTTCATATTTTTTGAGCGTAGGTGTGCGCGTTTCCCCAATAACACGATCACGCTCACGGACGCTCGCTGGTACATGGCGAATTTCAAAGCGACCCGCTTCACGAGGACGCATTTCGCCCTGCAATTTTTGGAATGCTTCGGTGAAGAATGCGCGAATGAAATAGGGCTGGAGTTTACGGGCTTCGGCTTTTTCCATTTCTTCTTTTACCGCGTATAGCTGATCCAGCCCCATGTGCTGCTCGATCAGAGCATTACGCTTGATGATTTCCTTAAGACGGTCGGTATCGAGTGAGTTATCGATTACCTGACTCATGCGAGCGCGTACTTCTGGGCTATCTCCATAGCGGATTGCTTCTACCAGCAGTTCTTTGAGTGACTTGTTTTCAAAGGCCTCCCCAAGAATATCGAATACTTTTCCGCCAAGTGCTTTCTTCTCAATTTCCAATTTATCAAAGAGCTTTTGGAAAACTTCGCCTTCGCGTGTTTCATTGGCAACCATGTTCCACAAATGGCAAACTTCCGTCTGGCCAATGCGATGGATACGACCAAAACGCTGTTCAAGCCGATTCGGATTCCACGGCAAATCATAGTTCACCATAAGGTTGGCATTCTGAAGGTTTACACCCTCGCCAGCAGCATCAGTGGCAATCAAAACCAATACGTCCGGATTGTTGCGGAACTCTTCCTGCACCTGACGTCGATGATCACGATTAACGCCGCCGTGAATAAGTACTACCGCCTCATGATTTCCAAGCAAGCCACCAATGCGATCTCTTAGATAATTCAAAGTATCTTTATGTTCGGTAAAGATAATCATTTTGCGCCGACTGCCATTTGGCATGAACATCTGTTCGCGCTCTTGTAAAATACTGGAAAGTTCTTCCCACTTTTTATCGCTACCTGAATGAACTACTGCTAATGCCTGATTCTCCAAATCTTGCAGTATTGTTATCTCAGCTTGCAATTCTGGGATGGTCTCTGCTGCTGTTGCCTGATCCACTACTTGTTCAGTGTAGAGTTCGTACTCTTCCGCGTTCATCTCTTCGTCAAGATCATCAATATCTTCAGGGACATCGATCTCGCGACGCTGATAGATGAATTCAGGCGCAGTAGTTTCAGCGAATCCCATTGGATAAAGCGATTGTCCGCGAGCTGCCATCTTCATTTCGTTGAGGCGATCTTCGAGTTTTTTACGGCGTCGCTTAAGCGATTGATAGATTGCTTCTGGGCTAGATGCGAGACGTCTCTGAAGCTGCGTCAGTGCAAAGCCAACTGTTCCTTTGCGCTTTCCATCGAGGCGATCTGCTCGGTTCATCTCATTGCGTACATAGTCCGTCACCTGCTCATAAAGAGAGGATTCAATGGGCGAGAGGTGATAGTTTGCTGTATATGCACGTCTCTCAGGAAACAGTGGAGTTCCATCGAATTTCAGGAGTTCTTCCTTAACCATGCGCCGCATCATGTCGGACACATCTACTTTGTGTGCACCTTCACGGAACTTTCCATAAAATCTATCCGCATCAAGAAGTGAGAGCCAGATTTGAAAATCTTCTTCTTTGCCATTATGAGGCGTTGCAGTCATAAGCAATAAATGACGGGTGATCGTTCCAAGCATCTCCCCCAAAAGGAAGCGCTTCGTTTTGTTAATCTTGTTGCCAAAGTAATTCGCAGAGAGCTTATGAGCCTCATCAACGATGATTAAATCCCATTCCGTGTGCTTCAGTTTTTCTTGAAAATCTTCATTTCTTGATAGCTGATCTAATCTGCAAATAAGCAGATTATTCTCTTCAAAGAAGTTCCTCGTTGCTGATTGTTCCTGCTTTTCGCGGCTAAATATTTCGAACTGAAGATCAAATTTCTCGTAGAGTTCATCTTGCCATTGCCCAGAAAGCGAGCCGGGAGAAACAATTAGGATTCTCTTAGCGTCGGCTCTCATCAATAACTCGCGGATAAATAATCCCGCCATAATTGTTTTACCAGCGCCCGGATCATCAGCAAGCACAAAACGCAACGGCTGCCTTGGTAGCATCGACTCATATACGGCAGAAATTTGATGAGGAAGCGGTTCAACATTCGATGTATGAACAGCCATCATAGGGTCAAAAAGGGCTGCTTCCGATATTCGGTATGCCTCTAAACCCAGCTTAAATTCATCTCCGGGTGCATCAAAACTCCATGAACGTCCTTCCTGAGCCAAGCTAAGGCGAGACTCATCAGACCGAAAAAACATCTGTTCAGCTATTTTTCCTGCATTATCTTTATAGTAAACTGTAACGGCATTTTCGCCCACTGGCTCGACTGTGATGACGCGCACAATTTCATTCGGGATAATTCCACGAATCTGAGCGTCTTTTTTTATGTCTTCGAGTCTGATCATGGTTTTTCCTGCTCTTTAATCCACTTATCAATCTCACCTTTGCGAAAACGCCATGCGCCACCAACCTTGAAGCCGGGGACAGAACCTTCGGCAGCTAGACGGTAAAGCGTTTTTTCTGCCATCTTCAAATAGACAGCCAATTCACGAATTGTGATGACATCCGTTTCCAAGGAATCCCCCAATGAGTATGTCGTGAGAAAATAGGGGAAAAGCGGGAAAAGTTCAATAGTAGAAGTGACTTATTCGATCTCTCGTCCACGTCCTTTATCGCTAGAACGTGACTGGGCGCGGCCTTCGGCTTTCTGGAATTCGGCGCGGGGACTGCTTACGGCATCGCGGCCAAGGCGCATGTAATAGGCGGTGTCTTCCCGCAAGGCGGTCAGGGTGGATTTATGTTCCTGCCGGACGGCCACTAAGACCGCCTGCAACTGGCGGCGCTCTTTAAGCTGGGTATCAATCATCATGCGTTTTTCGGTGCTATCGCGCTCTTTTGATTTTTGGAGCTGCTTTTCATTTTCGTCGCGCATACGCTGGTATTTACCCGTCATTCTGTGCCACAGACCTTTAAGGCCTTTGGAAAGACGGTCAGCGCGTGTGCTGTTCTCACTGGCTTGACGCTTTTCATGAAATTCTTTCATGCGTTCGCGTTCTTCACGGTGCTTCTGCTGCATGATAATGCGCTCCCTGAGCAGGGGAGCCGCTTCATTCTGAATCTGTTGCCGGATGGTGTTCTGATGTGTTTGGAGCGTTTTGGTCATGCGTTTGGCCAAATTTTCTTTTGTCTCAGAAACCTTTGGCAGCGTCGCGCAATCACCCAGACGGGCTTCCAGTTCTTTTGCGCGAACGCCGACCCATCGGCTGAGGGAATAAACTTCACCCTGAAAATCTAAAGCCACAAAGCCGCGCTGATCTCCGGCAGCGAGGTAAAAGCCTCGGTCTTCCAAGGCCTGCGTGAAGGACTGGCGATTGTCTGAGCTTGCCCAGCACTCCTGAAACATGGCTTTCAGGGCTTTGGGGTCTTCGCTTTGACGCTTTGCCTGCTGGTATTCAGCAAGGGTGAAGTTCTCAGGATTACGCTCTTTGCTATCGAGGAAGCCTCTGGGGAGTTTCCAGCCATGTTCGAGGAACAGTTCCTTGGAAACATCCCTGAGCTTCATTTTGAAGTAGGGCATGTCGATAGCTTTCATCTCGTCGCTATCAATCCGCGACCAGACGCAGTGGGCATGGCGGCGGCCTTCTTTCTCATGGAAGACAATGGCGCGGGGCTGGTCTTCCAGTCCCAGCTTTTTTTCAATCCGCTCTATAGCCTTTTCAAATTGCTCGACTGGGACGCACTCCGTTTCAGGAGGGCTGAGGCTCAGGGAAAATAGGTACTGCTTGCAGCGTGTGCCTTGGCTTATGGCCTGTATTTCCTTGAGTGCCCCTTTCAGGTTATCCGAGGAAAATCCCCGCAGCTCATGCAGCTCGACATGCTCATTGTCGGCTTCATTGAGCAGGTGCAGCGCAAGTGCCATTGCCCCCGTGCGTTTGCTTCCCTTGAGGATCATCAGTTACCCCCTCCGGTATCCAGTTCTAATCCCAAAGCAGCAACCAAAGTCTGGCGCATCCAGCGGATTTCGTCGCAGGCATCCCGAATAGCTTTTTCCGTATCGGGGGTAAGAGGGAGGGAGCCGCTATTCACGGCTTTGGCAAGTTGGTTCATGTTATTGGCCAAATGCGACCTGCCAAGTTCGGCCAGCAGTTTTGCCAAGGCTTGATCGTCCTTCACGGGACGACGGACTCGCTTGCGCTTATAGGAGGCGGACTCCTGTAAAAGCACTTTACGGATATACGATCCGAGCGGCATATCGCCAGCCGCACCGAGAAGGTGCGCCCGTTCTTCAAAAGTCAGCCTGATCGAAAA
>JBASFN010000082.1:0-3887 GCA_049653045.1 Alphaproteobacteria bacterium | reverse complement strand
ATATATATTTATCACCGGCGGCGTGGTGTCCTCTTTAGGAAAAGGCCTCGCCTCCGCCGCTCTTGGCGCGTTGCTTCAAGCGCGGGGGTACAAAGTCCGCCTGTGTAAGCTTGATCCTTACCTGAACGTCGATCCCGGCACGATGTCCCCGTTCCAGCACGGAGAGGTATTCGTCACCGACGATGGCGCGGAAACCGATCTTGACCTTGGCCACTATGAACGCTTTACGGGCGTGCCCGCCCGCGCCAGCGATAACATCACCACGGGGCGCATTTACACGAATGTCCTCCAGCGCGAACGGCGCGGCGACTATCTCGGCGCGACGATTCAGGTCATTCCCCATATCACCAACGAAATTAAAGACTTTATCTTAGAGAAAGAGGGCACGGCGGATTTCGTTCTATGCGAGATCGGCGGCACAGTGGGCGACATCGAAAGCCTGCCGTTCCTTGAGGCTATCCGCCAGTTCGGCAACGAGGTCGGCAAGGCGCGGGCATTGTTCATCCATGTGACCTTGCTTCCTTATATCCCGACGGCGGGAGAGTTGAAAACAAAGCCCACACAGCACTCCGTCAAGGAATTGATGAGCGCAGGGATACGCCCCGATATTCTCCTCTGCCGCGCCGACCGTTATATTGAGGAAGACGAACGCCGTAAGATCGCGCTGTTTTGTAACATAGATTACAAAAAGGTTATCCCGGCTCTTGATGTCGGAACAATCTACGAAGTCCCCCAGACCTATCACCGCGAGGGGCTGGATCGCCAGGTCATGGACAGTTTCGGCATCAAGGATGTTGAAACTTTGGATCTCTCCACATGGGATAATATAGTTAAGCGCGTGAAGGCGCCCGAAAGCGAAGTCCGTATCGCCATCGTCGGAAAATACACCAACCTGACCGACAGCTATAAATCGCTGAACGAAGCCTTGATCCACGGCGGCATCGCCAACAACACCCGCGTCAAACTCGAATTCATCGAATCCGAAATCTTCGAGCGCGAAGACCCGGCCTCATACCTCACCCGAGTTCAGGGAATCCTTGTCCCCGGCGGTTTTGGCGAGCGCGGCGCGGAAGGCAAAATCGCTGCCGTTAAATTCGCCCGCGAACGCAAGGTTCCCTATTTTGGAATTTGCTTCGGTATGCAAATGGCGGTGATCGAGGCCGCCCGGAATCTCTGCGGCATCACAAAGGCCGGATCAACGGAATTCGGGCCGAGCGACGAACCCGTCGTTGGCATGATGGCCGAGTGGGTCAAGGGCAACCAGACCGAAAAACGCGATAATTCCACCGACAAGGGCGGCACGATGCGCCTTGGCGCGTATCCCGCTCTCCTGTCCGCCGACTCTCTCGCCGCGAGAATTTACGAATCCCGTGAAATCAGTGAACGCCACCGTCATCGTTACGAGGTGAATATCGCCTATAAAAAGCGGCTGGAGGACAAAGGCGTCATCTTCTCCGGTATGTCCCCCGATGGTCAGCTGCCCGAAATCATTGAGATGAAAAACCACCCGTGGTTCCTCGCCGTGCAGTTCCACCCGGAATTGAAGTCAAAGCCCTTTGACCCGCACCCGTTGTTTGTTTCCTTCATCCGCGCCGCCATCGATCAAAGCCGCCTCGTTTAGGCCACGGGCTTTTAGGGCGCGAATAAATTATTCACTTTGCGATATATGTTGACGCATTTGAAGTCAGACTGCTATGTTCTGCAAAATTAAATTTTATAAGAATAATTTACAGGGAGGAACTGATGAGTAATGATGCTGCCGACAAAAGCGGAGAAAACCCGCAGGCAAACCCAAGCCTGAAGCAAACCTTCACCATCACTGACAACCGGACAAATAAATCGTCCGAATTTCCTATCATCCCGGCAACCCAAGGACGGGAGGGCGTGGATCTCAGCAAATTGCTAAGTGAATTCAACGTCTATGGTATCGCCCCCGGTTATCAGGGGCTTGGCGCGGTTCAGTCCAGCATCACTTATATTGATGGCGATGTAGGCAGGCTGGAACATTGCGGCTACCCGATAGAAGAATTGGCAGAAAGAAGCAGTACATATCTTGAGGTTTATCATCTGTTGAAACACCGTGAGTTGCCGACACAAAGCGAATTGTACGATCTGGAAGAATATGCCCGCGCCAACTGTGAAATCCCCAATAGTGTGTTGAATAACATCAGGACGTTTTCACCGAATGCAGAGCCGATGGCTATTCTCTCATCGGCGATGAATAGCCTTTCCGAGCATATAAAGCCAGATGAGGAAGATAAAATCATTGCTGTATTTCCCGGCATTGTTGCCAACGTCATCAGGCATGTGCAGGGCATGGAGTTGATGCAAGCGAATAAATCCCTGGAATATACGGAAAGATTTGCAGGCATCGCTTTGGCTGACAGATATGGTCGGTATGAGTCAAATCCCACGGTGACGGATTTGCTCAGGAAGTTAATGATCGTGCATGCGGATCATGAACAGAATGCCTCGACAACAACCGTGCGTACGGTGACATCAACCAAGGAACGTCTGCTTGGCTCCATAGCCGCAGGAATTCTTGCGCTGGAGGGGCCTGCACACGGCGGCGCTGCCGTTGACGTTCAGGTTGAATTGCAAAAAATGTACGAGCATGGCGAGCCCGCGCATTTCATCCGCCGTGCAAAGGATAAAGCGGATCCCTACAAGCTTGCGGGATTTGGCCACCGGATTTACAAGAATCACGATCCGAGGGCAAAAGTTGTTCAAGAAGCGGTTTACAAACTTTATGAAGAAATGGGAATTGACGACGACCTATTGAAATTCGCCAAGAAGGTTGAAGAGATGGTTCTGGCCGATCCCTATTTTTCAGATAGAAAACTCTACCCCAACGTGGACTGGCAAACTGGCAATGCCTATCTCGCTCTTGGACTGCCAAGCAAGGTGTTCTCCAGCATGTTCGCCCTAGGTCGGGTTGGGGGCTGGATTGCCCAAGCACTTGAGCAGGACAACAAGATTTATCGTCCCTATCAGGTCTATACGGGCGCGACGACAAGGCCATACGTTGAATTGAACGAACGCAATGGCGACGACCACAACCACGCGGGTATTGATGTTGAGTCCGATCCGGTTCTCGAAATGAAGGAGCCTAACTAACTAAGGCTTGTTTCCATTGTTTGATTTGTCTCGGCGGTGTCTTTTGAGCCATTGAAATAAGCGACGATTTTGTCGGCTATGTGCGCCGGCCCACTGGCTCCGTTGGCGAGGTTGCTCAGGACACACAGATTGGTCACGCCAAATATTTGCTTGAGTTCTTTTCCTGTGACCGTGCCGCTATTCATCATGTTGCTGAATTGTTGGCGCAGCCCGTCATCCAGTTTTGTCAAGCCAGCATTTGTGATGCCGTGGCTCTGCTCAAAGGCGTGGTGTTTGTCTTTATGACTCAAATTACTTTTACCCATAGATCTACTCTCCCTGGTATTATTTTTACATAACGCAATATATTATTGTTTTTTGTAAAATGCAAGTTTTTTGGAAACCGGAGGGCAATTCAGCAAAAACCGCGCAGGAAATCAAGCTGCGGAGCAGCAAATTTTCCAAGATTGACGTGCCCTGCCTCCTGTGCGATTGATAACCCCAGATGACTCATAAAATCATAAAAATCGGTAATTTCGAGGCGGCGAACAACAGACCGTTTATCCTGATCGCAGGGCCATGCCAGATGGAAAGCCGGGAGCACGCCTTTGATATGTGCGGGCGGTTGAAGGAACTGACATCCAGCGTGAAAATTCCATTTATCTATAAAACCTCCTTCGACAAGGCCAATCGCACGTCATTGAAGGCGCAGCGCGGCATCGGCATGGAAAAGGGGCTGCAAATTTTTGCCGACCTGAAAAAAGAATTTGGCGTGCCGACATTGACCGATA
>JBASFN010000081.1:0-8476 GCA_049653045.1 Alphaproteobacteria bacterium | reverse complement strand
TCGCTACGCTCAGGATGACAAAGTATCAATAGTCCACGCGCACAAGGGTAAGACCGTCCGGCGGGGCGGTGGGGCCGCCCTTTGTCCTGTCTTTGGCTTCCAGAGCGGTTTTCACGTCATCCGGCTCCCATTTTCCCTCGCCGACGAGGACAAGCGTTCCGACAATATTCCGCACCATATGATGCAGAAACGAGCGCGCCTCAGCCTCGATCATAATCTCGCGCCCGCCGTAATCATCATATTTCTGTTCAAATATTCCAAGACGATCCAACGTGCGCTCCGGCGATTTGGCCTGACATTCGGAATCGCGGAAGGTTGTAAAATCGTGATGGCCAATGAGAATTTTTGTGCCCAACCGCATTGCCTCGACATTCAGCGGTTTCTTCCGCCACCAAACGCAATTTTGATCTATTGCCGGGAAGGCCGAGCGGTTTAAAATCCGGTAGCAATAGAGTTTATTTTTCGCACTGAACCGCGCATGGAAATCATCTGGCACGGTTTCGGCTTTTAGGATGCTGACGGCTTGCGGACGCAGATGCGCGTTCAGCGCCTTTGCCAGATCGAAGGCTTCCAGTTTTCGGCCTCCGTAATCGAGATCGAAATGCGCGACCTGTCCCCTCGCGTGAACGCCCGCATCGGTGCGCCCCGCCGCGTGGATCGTAATATCCTGCTGGCAGAATTTATGGATAGCGGTTTCAATGGCGGCCTGAACGCTCGGCACACCGTCCGCCTGCCGTTGCCAGCCGGAATATTTCGTTCCCGCATATTCAATCGTGATTTTCCAGCGCGTCATGGACGCCACCGTTTATACAGAATTTTAAACTGTTCGGCGTTGACCAGAAGACAGCCCGCGATGATAAAGGCGGCGGCAAGGGCAACGCTGGCACTTTCCGCGCCAAAGCCACCCATGGCAAGGACAATCGCCGAAAAGAGCGGGGTCAAATACGAAGCCGAGGTAATTAAAATCTGGTCGCCGTGACGCATCCCGTAGTCCCAGAACACATAACCAATTCTTATGAATCCAATCATGCCTATCGACATCCATTCACCCGCCGTTGGCATCATCGGCTCTTCGACGGCCACATGAACCGCGTATGTAGCAATGCCGGAAATCAGAAAAACAGGAATGAGAAATCCTATCGGATATTCTTTTCCCTTTGCCAGAGCGGAATAGAGTGCCCATATAACGGCGCCGACGATGGAAAGAAAATGACCAATTCCAAATGTTTCAAAAAACCGCCCGCCGCTTTGCGGGAGAAACAGCATTATACATCCGAGAAATCCCAAAATCGTTCCGGCTGCCATATAGATCGTGACGGGGCGTTTTTGAAAAAAACAAATAAATCCCATCAGGAAAATCGGCCAGAGAAAATTTAGAGCGTTGGCCTCGAAGGCCGGGGCGTATTTAAACCCCATATAAAATATCGCGGAATAAACGCCCATTCCTGAAATCAGAAAGAGGTAGTCTTTCACCGGGCGGTAAAAATGATCGAAGATTTTTTCCTGCCGCGCCAGAAACCAGCCAATCAGAAGAATACAGGCAACCACCCATGTCATCGCTGTCAACTGGAGCGGCGGCAGCCGATTGACATGCGCGGCCAGCAATACGGATAAAGACCAGATAACAACCGTCGAAAGCCCGGCCAGCGTGCCTTTCATCGATTTGTCTATCACGAAAATCTCTCCCCTATTTTCACATAACCGCCGTTCAACGCCGAGGCGAAATCCATCGGCTTTTTTCCTTCGGGCTGGAGCTTTGTGATTTGAAGGGATGTGTTTTCCCCGCAGAGAATATTTCCGGTTTTATCAAGGACAACCCCCGGATCCCCTCTCCCGCCGGGAGAGGGCTGGGGTGAGGGGATCGCCGACAGAATTTTCATCCGTTTTCCTTCAAAATTTGCCCATGTTCCCGGCCACGGGTTGAGGGCGCGGATCTGGCGGTCGATATCAACGGCTGATTTTTTCCAGTCGATAATTCCGTCTTCTTTTTTCAGGAGCGATGCATAGGTCGCGCCGGCATTATCTTGTGGCGTTGCGTGCAGTTTTTCATGCGCGGCCAAATCGCCCGCCGCCTTGACGATCATCTCTGCCCCCAGAATGGCGAGCGCATCGTGCAAACTTGATGCGGTTGTTTCACTCGTTAGCGGTATTTTTTCCATAGCAATCATCGGGCCGGTGTCGAGGCCTTCGTCCATTTGCATCAAGGTTACGCCGCTCTCATGGTCGCCCGCCCAGATGCTGCGCTGGATGGGGGATGCGCCGCGCCAGCGCGGCAGGAGCGATGCGTGAATATTGATGCAGCCATATTTCGGAGCCTGTAAAACCGCCTTGGGCAGAAGCAGGCCATAGGCCGCGACGACGGCGACATCGGCCTGAAGCGCAGCGAATTCCGTTTGCGCTTCTTCGTTTTTTAAAGTTTTTGGATGAAATACCGGGATTGATTTTTTTTCGGCGAACATTTGCACCGGGGATTTTTGTACGTCTTGACCGCGGCCTTTTGGTCTTGGCGGCTGAGTATAGACGGCGATGATTTCATGTCCCGCTTCATACAGCGCCCGCAGGGGCGCGACTGCGAAGTCCGGCGTGCCCATGAAAACGATACGGAGTTTTTTCATGGATCAGAGAACCTGCTGCTTTTTCATCTTCTCCACCCGGCGCAAAATCATACTGCGCTTCAGGGAGGATAAATGGTCGACGAACAAAACACCGTCGAGATGGTCAATTTCATGCTGAACGCAATGGGACAATAACCCTTCCGCCTCCAGTTCGTCCATTTTTCCGTTGTAGTCTAAATATTTAACCCGGACGATGGCGGGGCGTTCCACTTCCGCGTATTGGTTGGGAATAGAGAGACACCCCTCCTCCAGCACACTGATTTCCTCGGACTCCCAGATGATTTCCGGGTTCGCCATAAAAATTGGCTCGGGCTTGAATTCCTCGCCTTCCTTGCGCTTGGCCAAGTCCATGACCAGAACGCGGTTGAGCAAGCCAACCTGATTGGCGGCAAGGCCAATGCCCGGGGCGTCGTACATCGTCCGCAGCATTTTATCCATCTGGGCGCGGATTTTGTCGTTTACGGTGTCAACCTCCCGCGCCACCTCTTTCAAGACGGGATCGGGGACAATAATAATGTCGTATAAATCGCTCATGGGAAAAATGAAGTATTACGTTCCGGTTTGGCGGTCAAGGTCTTCGTCCATTTGACTGTCTGAAAGGCCGTAGTCTCCTTCTGCCTCAATCAAGTCCACAGGCAGGGATTTTGAGGTTTTAATGCCCAATTCCTTGAGTTTTTCTGCCTTACCCAGCAACCCTTGCCGGCCGGAGAGTTTTTTCAAGGCCTTGTCATAGGTGTTTCCAACCGTATCCAGTTGTTTGCCCAATACCTGCATTTCTTTGACGAAGCCTTCGATCGTATCGTACAAGGCGCCGCCCTGCTGCGCGATGGAAAGGGCGTTGCGGTTCTGGGAGACTAGACGCCAGAGAGACGCAATCGTCCTTAAGGTCGCAAACAAATTGGTTGGACCAACCATGACCACATTTCTATCCCACGCATAGCGTTGCAAATCGCGGTCTTGCTGGAGGGCAAAAACATACGCGCCCTCAATCGGCATGAACATCAAAACAAAATCCGGCGGATTGATCTTGTAAATATCTTGATACCGCCGAACGGCCAGTTCATCAATTTGGCTTTTGACCGAAGCGATGAATTGTTTCAGATGGACAGGTCGCATGTCTTCTTGGGTTTCAGACCAAAACCGCTCGTAATGGGTTAGCGACACCTTGGAATCTATGACGATGTGCTTGTCTTCCGGCAGATTGACCGTGACATCTGGTTTCTGGCGTTTGCCGTCTTCCGGATGAACGAGGCCAAGACTTTGTCCCTGCACAGTGTAATTTATATCGCGGCGCAGACCTGAATCCTCGAGTATTTTTTCAAGAATGACCTCACCCCAATCGCCCTGAACCTTGCTTTCTCCTTTCAAGGCACTGGTCAGACCTTGGGTTTGAAGCGTCATTTTTTCATTCACTTCGACGATGCGTTTTATTTCCTCCTTCAAAGAGAATTGCTCCGCGTTTTGTTTTCCGAATGAATCATCCACTTTCTTTTGAAATTCTGCGAGCTTTTCCTTCAGAGGATTTAAAAGCTGGCCGAGGCTTTCCTGGGACTGCGATTTGAATTTCAGGCTTTTTTCTTCAAAGATACGGTTGGCCAGATTTTCAAACTGTACCTTGAATTTCTGCTCCATTTTTTCCAGATCATCCTTATGCTGGACGCTTTGGTGCTGCAGGGCATTTTTTTCGGCCTGTAATTTGATCGCATCTTCGCGGTGCGCCTGCGATTCAGATTTCAGGGTTTTATTTTCTGCGCCGATGATGTCGATTGCTTCCTGTTGCTGGTTCAACCGAGCGACAAGGGTTATCCGGCGATAGAGCAAAAGCGCGGCGGCCAGTGCCACGCCCGCGCCGAGTCCGGTAAAGAAAAATCCGATTTCCTGATAAGTTATTGCGTTCATGGTCATCTCTGCTAGCCTGTACAAACGGGGATTATATACGGTCTTTTTGAAAATGAAAACAAATCAAGAACGCGGGAACGCACTTATTTATGTCCTGATTGCGATTGTGCTGTTTGCTGCGCTTAGCCTCACCCTTGGCCGCCAGACGGATACCAGCGAATCAGGCGGTTTAAACGACGACCGGGCGCGACTTTACGCTTCCCAGCTTATTTCCTATGCGGCGCAGGCAAAATCATCGGTCGATCAGATGTTGTTTTCCGGGACGGACATCAACGACCTTGATTTTGCCCTGCCCGGCAGCGCGACCTATGACACCGGAACGTCCGCCAACAAGATCAAGCGCGTTTACCATCCGGATGGCGGCGGGCTGAACGCCTCGCCCCTTCCGAAAGACTCCGTCACCTATACCGGAAACGATCCTGTGGCATCGTGGTATATGGGGCGGTTCAATAATATCGAATGGACGAAGACATCGGCAACGGATGTTATTCTCGTTGCCTACGGGATTGATAAAACAGTCTGCGAGAAAATCAACGAAACGGTAAACGGCTCCGCCACCATCCCGGCCATGACCGATTCTATCCGCGATGTGATGATCGACGATGTTTATCATTCCGGCACGAATGGCGACTTGCTCACCGACCCGGCGGGAACGCCTGTCTGCGCCGCGTGCCACAAGGTTTCATCCTTGTGCGTCGAGGATTCGGGCGGCAGCATTTACGGATTTTATACGGTGATCGAAAGCCGATAATTTTAATGCTTCGCCGTTGCCGGGGTTTGCGGCGTTGTGCGGAAAATTTTCGGCTTGGGGCGGGTCATTTTCTGGATTTCATGACTCATGGGCAAGCCGTAATCGAACTGCGCCACGGATTTCCCGCTTTTTGCATCCACCAGCCTTAACCGTACATCCACCCGGCTTTTCTCGTTGCGGTATGTGCCGCTCAGGATAAAATCGGCTTGCTCAACCGCGATGGGGGCAGCATAGGGCATATCGTTTTCAATCGGCGTGGATACCGTCGTTAGATCGACATTATAGCCGAGTTGCTGCAACCGTTCGCCCGTCTGTTTGGCTATCACGCGGCCAATGCGGGTGGTCAAAGCGGGTTCGGCTATATTTTGCAGGGCGACGGCCTTTATGGTGTCGCGCTTGGTTGCAAAATTACCACCCGCCTGCATCAGGTAATCGGCGGCGGCGTAGTTTTTTTCTGCAAGATTGACATCGGGACGATCGAAAATATTGAGAACCGCCGCCGTGCCGCCGACCCTTGCGAGGTCGCATCCACCCAGTGCCGCCGGAATGAAAAGAGCGAGCGTCCAGAAAACCAATTTGTTTTTGCGCGGTGCTCTCATTACCTGTTCAGACCTTCGTCAGATTTCACAGGGGGCGCAGCCGGTTGTTCGGGTTTTCCGTCCATGACGTGCAAGGCCGGAAGGATATTGCCCTCTCCCGCGACATAGCCATAGCCGGGAAGTGCATGATTGCTGCGCGTTTCGCCGAAGGCCGCACCATCACGAAGCAACGTCATTACAAAGGTGTATTCTTCCGTCTGCTCCGGATTCCATGGTTTGCGCTGTTCTTCGAGATCGCCGTTATAGGGAATTTCGATGCGCTCTTTTTCATCCTCGGGTTTGAAGGCCTGATATTTCACATGCAGACTTTCCGCCGGAGAATTGACCAGCGTATAACCACGGGCGCGCAATTCCTCGCGCAGCGCGTGATCGAGGCTGAGATTAAACGCATTGGTCTCAGGGAGTTTTTCGAGATAGACGGCCTGCTGCGACATGCCGGTTTTATTTTCAAGATCATCCACGAGGCTCCGCGCCACACCCGCCCACATCATCACCATATAATCATTGCGCGCCGGGCTGTAGGCATAGCCGAGATTTTCTGATTCGGGGCCGGGCTGCGCCTTATACGTGTCGTTGTGCCATGAATATCCGGCGGGCATCCATGTCGGACTGACCGGGCCGCAAGCTGTTAAAAGAAGAATAGCAGGAAGGGTTTTGATTGCGCGCATGGCCTGTGCCTTGTTTTTGTTAAAAATCAGAGGGTGATTCTATCAATTCCAGACTCTTTCGTATAGGGCTTGCGCCATGTTTTCATTATGGGGATTTTTGTGATTCAGACAGAAAAATTTCTTGACTTTTGTACGTTAAATACTTAAATATTGCACGATATGAGAATTTTTAATCACTTAGACGACATTTTATCGAATGCCGCCGGGGAGGTTGAGCGTCTCGTAACCCGTATTGATGAATGGGACGACAAGCGCAGAAATAATTTTATCATCGAGGATACCACTCCTTTAAGGGCGCGCTTTGACGAGGTTCGGGGTTTTTATACAACCTGCCTTACACTTAAAGAAAACACAGAGCTTAATATTGAATTTTCCAAATCTGTTTATGATGTCAATCATGGCAAATGGGATCTTCACAGGCTGACAAACGCGTGGGATCGTGCCCGCGCCGAAAAGGGGTTTAATTCCTTTTTGTTCCCCGCTCCCTTTGGTTATGCCCAATTAACACTGAACAATGTCGAACCTTACACAACCGGGGAAAAAGTTTTGAAGAGATTCCCGGCGCAGGGTTGGTTTTCACAGATGGACTCTACCGAAAAAAGTCTCATGAGATACAGAGATGAGTATAACGATCTTATGTCGGTTATCGCCGATGACGAGATGAAATTCGGGCATAATCCCGGTGCGCCCAATAACCCATTCTTATAGATTTTTTACGCCGCCGCGTTTTTAATTTTGCCGAGCGAGGATGTCGTGCTCTGGCCTTCGACCATCGGCATGATTTTCACTTTGCCGCCGCCGGCGCGAACGGCGGGGCTTTCGGGGATTTGCTCCTCGGTGTAGTCGCCGCCTTTGAAATAGACATCAGGCTTTAATAGGTTAATCAATTCGATGGCGGTGTTGTCGTCGCCTTTTTTTTCCGCGCCAAACAGAACAACCATATCGACGGAGGCTAAGCCTTCAAGGACAATGGCGCGTTCCTGTTCGCCGTGAACGGGGCGTTCCGGTCCCTTTAAGATCCGCACCGACGAATCGCGGTTGAGGCCGACGATCAGGCGATCACACTCCGCCCGCGCCGCGCTTAAATACGTGACGTGCCCGGCGTGGAGAATATCGAAGCAGCCATTTGTAAAGCCGACCTTTAACCCCCGCGCGCGCCAGCGACGCGCTTGTTCGGCGGCTTCGCCCCATGTGCCGACGATTCTGTTTTGTCCGGCATGGGCGAAAAATTCCTCGCCCTCATGCAGGGCGGCGATCAGTTCGGCATTACGGATCGGCGCGGTTCCGACCTTTGTTACAACGATGCTGCCTGCGATGTTGGCAAGACGCGCCGCCTGTTCAAACGTGCCGCCGACGGCGAGCGCGGCGGCTATCGTGGCGATGACCGTATCACCCGCGCCGGAGACATCGAACACCTCAACGCGCTTTGCGCCCGGCAAATGCAGGGTTTTTCCGTTTGACTCCACGACGCTGATTCCATCTTTCGAGCGCGTGGCAACGACGGCGGCGATACCGCATTCCTTGATGATTTTCGCGGCGGCGGATTCGATTTCCGCGTCCGTGGCGGTTGGTGCGCCGCGTGTCGCGTCAGAAAGTTCCTTACGGTTGGGCGTTACCGCGTCGGCTCCGGCATAGATGGTAAAATCCTGCCCCTTAGGATCGACGATCACGGGCACGTCCGCCTTTTTTGCAAGAGCAATCAAAGCGGCGATGAAATCACGGCGCAGCAATCCCTTACCGTAGTCAGAAATGATAACGGCTTTTGCCTCCCGTAGAAATAATTCGGCCTGCTGTAACAATTTTTGCATGATGCTATCTGAAATGGCGGCCTTCGTTTCCCAGTCGCTTCGCAATAATTGCTGATGCCCGGCGAGGTAGCGTGTCTTGACGCTGGTCGGGCGCGAGGAATCGGCGATCAGGCCGGATACATCAAAGCCCATATCC
>JBASFN010000080.1:0-33378 GCA_049653045.1 Alphaproteobacteria bacterium | reverse complement strand
GATTAAGCCATGGCCTGTCACGCAGCGATGAATACAAAATTCCTAAGCCTTTCAGCAACCGATGGCGTTATGGACGCGCTGGCGGCCATGAAGAAGTCCGATGCGGACATCGCCCCGGTAACGGATGAAAACGGCGCGACGGTGGGGATTTTATCCCTGAAGATCATTTTTGAAAATCTTCTCCCCCTGTCCGTCGATACTGGCGGCAGCATAGGTGGTGTACACCTCGGGGCGGGACCTGGCATTGCCAAACGGCTCAATAAAATCCTTCCCTTGAAAGTCTCAGACCTGATGGAGCGCAAGTTTTCTTCCCTCCATCCTGACACACCGCTTTGGGAGGCGGTCAATTCACTGGTTCAAAATAACGGCGCGCCTATTTTGGTGATCGAACCAAAATCCGGAAAGACCCTTGGCCTCTTGAGTGCGCAATCGACCTTTGCGGAACTCGAACGATTAAAGGATTCAGAAAAATGACATCAATCCTCCGTCATGCCTGCCTTGTTTTGTCCGCCGCTTTCCTCATCTTCCCGAATGCGGCTTGCGCCAACAAGCAAGCACAGCCCGTCCTGGCTCAACCCTTGCCTCAGGAAACAATCATCATTGAAACAGCAGAAGGGCAGGATCACAGCTTTGACGTTGAAATCGCAATCAAGCCCGAAGACCAGAGCAGGGGGTTGATGGTCCGGTCACAAATGGCCGACAACAAGGGCATGCTTTTTGTTTTTGATGAAGAAGACGACAGGATGTTCTGGATGCGGGACACGCTGATCCCCCTCGATATGCTGTTTATCGGCAAAGACGGTGTTATCCGACATATTCATCACAACGCCAAACCTTTGGACGAAACCCACATCACGTCAGACAAACCCGCCATGGCCGTCCTTGAAATTAACGGCACTTTGGCCGGGCAACTGGGTATTAAAGAAGGGGATAAAATCATCCATCCTGCGTTCCGTAATGCCCCAATTCCCTGATAAAAGTAGATTTTCCACCTCAATCTTGGGGTTTTCCTTGTGTTTCTGCTCAAAAGCGAATATTGAATACAACCACGATCAATACGGAGTGTAGCGCAGCCTGGTAGCGCATCTGGTTTGGGACCAGAGGGTCGGAGGTTCGAATCCTCTCACTCCGACCATTTTTCTCTCCCGAAAGGGCTTACATCAATGCACGCAAAAATATACAAGCTTTCCAAATCGGCCATGCAGTCCGGACGCGGGAAAGATTCCTCGTGGATTTTGGAATGCGATGAATCTGTCGAACGCCGCCCCGAACCCCTGATGGGCTGGACATCGTCAAACGACACAAAAACCCAGATCAAACTTAAATTCTCCACGCTCGACGATGCAAAAGCTTATGCCACAAAAAACGGTCTCAACATCACCGTTTTGCCGCCCCGTGAGAGAAAAATAAAACCCAGAAACTATGCCGATAATTTCCGCTATAAGCCGGAAGAAACCCAGCAATAACAAAACAGTCCATTGACAAGCTTATGAGCGTGCCTTTAAAAGCATGACGCGTCATTTAACCCAATAATCAACCAAGGATATTTTTATGAGTCATTCTGAAGCCTGGGGTCAACATCTTATTCTCGATTTGGCTGGCTGCCCCAAAGACAAACTAACCTGCGGCGATCACATTAAAACATGGGTGAAGGAACTTGTTCAGGCTATTGAAATGGTCTCATACGGCGAGCCAATGCTGGAGCACTTTGCGACGCATGACCCTAAAACGGGCGGATACACGCTTGTTCAGCTTATAGAAACATCCAATATTTGCGCCCATTTTGCTGAAAATCGGGGTGAAGTTTATATCGATATTTTCTCCTGTAAGAGCTTTGATGAATCCATTGCAAAAAAGGTCTGTGAAAATTTCTTTGCGCCAAGAGAAACCGTGACTCACTCTCTGGTTCGCGGTGAGCCTCGCAGAAAGCTAGCGGCATAAATAATAATGCTTTTTGATACCTTCATGGCCCTAATGGGGGTTTTGGCAGCTATTCTCGTGGTTGTCGCGTTTTACTGCCTAGAAACAGGCAGACTCAAAGCCGATGACTTCCGTTACTACGCCATGAACGGTATCAGCAGTGCCATCTTGATCGTCTCTATTGCCTATGAATTTGATATGGCGGATAGCGGGGCTATTTTGATGGAAACCTGTTGGCTGGCCATCAGCCTGAAAGGCTTTCTCCGTACAATTCGCCTTCGCCGGGAATAAGATTTTTACCTTTTATCCTTGGCTCAACTGGGCTATTTTGCAATTTCACTGGCTCCGTAGCTCAACGGATAGAGCACCTGCCTTCTAAGCAGGGGGTTGCAGGTTCGAGTCCTGCCGGAGTCGCCAGTTTCAAACACCCTTTGTTTTTCTGTAAAATGTCGATTTTGCCATGCCGAGTGCCTCCGCGGCGCGGGTGGTGTTCCCGCCAAAATGTGCCAAAGCGGCATGCATGGCCTCTTTTTCCAGTGCCTCAATCGATCTAAAGTTACCAACCCCGTCAAAAAGCGGTAGCGATTCTATCGGTAATCCCGTGGGGATATTTTTGACGTTACGCAGGACAGGCTCAAAATCCTTTACTTCCAGCCTGCCTCCCTCGGAAAGCACAAGGGCGCGATGAAGCACATTCTCCAACTCGCGCACATTCCCGCGCCAGGGGATTTCCTTCAACATGGAGATCGCCTCTAGGGAAATCCCGGCCAAGGGTCTGCCCTTGCCCGCACATTGGCGTTCGATAAAATGATAGATCAAGGCGGGAATATCCTCTTTCCTCTCTGAAAGGGAGGGGATGTGAATTTGAAGGACATTCAGGCGAAAATACAAATCCTCCCGGAACCGCCCGGCCTGAACATCCTTGGCCAGATCGCGGTTCGTGGCCGAAATAACGCGCACATCGACAGAGACGGGCTTTGCCGCGCCGACAGGCTCAACCTCCCTTTGCTGGAGAACGCGCAACAGCTTTACTTGCGAATCCAAAGGTAATTCGCCAATTTCATCGAGAAAAATCGTGCCGCCAGATGCTTCACGAAACTTGCCGGGCATTTTTGAGGTCGCCCCCGTAAAGGCTCCTTTCTCGTGCCCGAATAATGTGCTTTCAACAAGCTGTGCAGGAATCGCGCCGCAGTTCAAGGCAATGAAGGATTTTCCGCACCTGGCACTTTCACCGTGAATAGCGCGAGCGAGAACTTCTTTTCCTGTGCCGGTTTCCCCCGTGACAAGAACGGGAATATCCGAAGCCGACGCCTTGCGTCCCATACGGACAACACCCGAAAGCCCGTTATCGCTGCCGATAAGATCGGAAAAACTAAAAAGCCCTTCGCGTTCATTTTTCAACCGGGAAACTTCTTTGGACAGCCCGCCGATTTTAAGGGCGTTCTGCACGGTCACAAGCAGACGCTGCGCCTCATAAGGCTTGTTGAGAAAATCGGTCGCCCCCAATTTCATGGCATGAACGGCATCCTCAACATCCTTACTGCCCGTCAGCATAATAACCGGCAGGGCAGGGTCTCTTTGACGAATGATCGATAACGCCTCCAGCCCATCCATGATCGGCATGTTCAGGTCAAGAATGGCAAGGCGAATGACGCGATTGACGTCCTTTTCAAGAATATCCAGTGCTATTCGGCCGTTTTCGGCCGTCACGGAATCGTAACCGAGCCTTTGCTTGAGGAAAATCCCCAGCATCGTACTCTGGGTTCCGTCATCGTCCGCAATAAGGATAGGGCCTGAAACAACATCTCTCATAACACCATTCTACAGAACCACCCTTAAAACCGTCCTAATTCGGCACGATTTGAAATGAGTCTCATTTTAGAACGTCTATTTTTAAGAAATCAGGAGGCCGAAAAACATCAACACATTGAAAATACTAGATAATTTTATTGGCACAGTCATTGCTATAATATAATCACAGGATACGAAAGCGAGGATGATAATGATACGAGAGTTCCCCGATTTTACAAGGACAACGACATGATAGTCGTCGTGAAAAAGGCAGAAGAAGCACTTTTTCAAGACCTGAAAAAAATCTGGGAAACCAACCCGACATATCGATGCCTGTATCTGAGATTTTCCAGACTGGAACAAAACAAGGAGGAATGGTTTCCGGTTCTGATGAAGATGCTTCCCTCTTCAATGATTGAAGAAATCGCACAGGTTTACGTGTGCCACGATAATGATGTCTTCGTTGTTTCGAGAAGCATGACCCAAAAAAGTTTCCAACATTTCTTTTCCCACCTGTCCCCAAAACTCATGCCAGCCCCCGCCCCGGGGCTGGCAGATCTTTTTGAAATTGGAGTGGACTGGCCGCGCCTGAGAACAATCTGTGAAAAGAAAATAGAAAACAGAAAAATTTTAGAGGAAGAGGGAAAAAGGAAGAATTCAAAAGAGAAAGAAGTTCTCAATCACGGAGAAGCATTAAGTGAGTTAAATTCCCAGCTTATTGCCTCGCTGCCGCGCCGCCGCACAGAGCGCGATAAAATGGAAATAATGATCGTTGAGGATGATATGTTCTCTCAACGCCTTGTCACCAACTCTCTCAAAGCAAAATACAACATCAGCCTCTCCGAAGACGGGCGAGGGGCGATAATGACCTATCTCACAAAGGCTCCCGACGTATTATTTTTGGACATCGGCCTGCCCGACATGGATGGGCACGCCGTTCTTGAGAGAATTTTCAAAATAGATCCCAACGCTTATGTCGTCATGTTCAGCGGTAACGGCAACCGTGAGAATATTCTGAAAGCAATTGAACTTGGAGCCAAGGGCTTTGTCGGCAAGCCGTTCACACAGGACAAGCTGTTTTATTACATTGAAAAATCACCTTTCATTCAGGCCAAACAGAAAAAGGAGCAGACCAATGGACATAGTCAGCATTAACGCTGAAAGCCGGATTGCCTCAATCGCAGCCTCCATCGGTCAGGATCCTATGAGTTGGCAGGGTTGGCATGCACTTTGTATCAAGTTTCCCGAAATGAAAAACGACATGGCGCAAGATTGCCTGATATGGGCGAAATCCATTTTTGCGTCTTATTTATCCGGCACGGAAGGGCGCGCCTATTTTTTTCAAGGAAAGTTTCTTCATGTTATCTGCCGCGATACACATCTTGATATTCTCAATCAGACGGCGTCCCAGATATGCGATCTGACATTTATTGAAAACGGATTGCATTTTCAATTCCAGATATACGATCTCTCCAGAAATGGTTTTGAATATATGCAAAATATCATGGAAAGCCTTGGGAATATTCTTGGGCGTCCCTTTGTCAGTAACGTCAACACAACCACAAAAGTCACCAGACCCACCATAACCGATCTCGACAGGCAGGTGTGGGAACGCCGCATAACCGGCGGCCTCAGTGGTGCAAAAGTCCTGCTGGTAGAAGACGATCCCGTAACCCGGTGGATGGTTAGAAATGCACTGAAGGGTGAGTGTATGCTTGCAACGGCGCCCTGCGCCAATCAGGCATTTTCAATATATTCCGCCTTTTGCCCCGACATCGTCTTCCTCGATATAGACCTGCCCGACAAAAGCGGATTGTGCGTCCTTGAGTGGATCGTCAGCAATGACCCGGGTGCAAGGGTAGTCATGTTTTCATCTCACAATTCTCTTGATACAATCTCTGGGGCGTTGGAAGTCGGCGCAAAAGGGTTCGTCGCAAAACCGTTTCTCAAGGACAATCTTTTGTATTACATCCGCAATAACCAGATATAGAAAGAGCGCACATGAAGGGCATCGTTTTTACTGAATTTCTGGATATGGTTGAACAGTCCTATGGCGCCAGGATGGTTGATGACATCCTGAATGAAAGCGATCTTGAGTCGGGGGGAGCTTATACATCGGTTGGCACTTACGATCACAGAGAACTTCTCGAAATTGTTTCCGCCCTCAGTGAGAAAACAGGAACGCCCGTTCAAACGCTCGTTCAAGGGTATGGCAAGCATCTCTTTGGCCGATTTTCCCGCTTAATGCCTCAATTTTTTAAGGATCAAAAATCCTCTTTCGATTTTTTTGAGACGGTCGACAATCATATTCACGTCGAAGTCAGAAAAATCTACCCGGATGCGGCTCTTCCCGAATTTGATACCGTTCGTGACGGCAATACGATGGAGATGACCTACCGCTCACGCTGCCCCTTTGCCGATTTTGCTGATGGGCTAATTCGGGGCTGCATAGAACATTTTGGCGAGACCGTTGAAATCAACAGCGAAGACAAAAACAAAGAGGGCACATTCAGCAGGGTTTTCAGGATGGTCAGGAAATAGGTGATCCATGATCGGGGGACCTGAAAGCCCGGAACAAGAAATTGAGAGACTACAGAAACGCCTTGGGCGGGAAAAATCCGCACGACTACAGGCGGAAATGCTTCTTGAACAAAAAAGCAGGGAGCTATACGAAATCAATAGCGGCCTTGGGCAAAAAGCTGGAAACCTGGAAAAAAGACTGGGGCTTTTTGAATCCGCCGTCGTCAATGCCAACGATGCCGTCATCATCACTACGGCAAATCTGTCTAACCCCGGCCCTGAAATTGTCTATGTCAACGAAGCCTTCAGCAAACTCTCAGGTTACTTGCCAGAGGAGGTCATCGGGAAAAATCCGAGGATGCTTCAGGGGGCGGACACCGACAAACGAGTCCTTAAAAAACTCAAGGACTCTCTGGCGGAGGGGAAACCCTTTAAGGGGGAATTGAAAAATTATTCCAAAAACCGCGTCGCGTACTGGCTGGAAATCAGCATTGTCCCCGTCAAGGATGAAAACGGAAATATCACGCATTTTGCCGCGATCGAACGCGATATTTCCCAAAGAAAAGCCTTTGAGAAGGAATTGATTATCACCCGCGAAGCCGCCGAAGTCGCCAGTAGAGCCAAAAGCGATTTTCTTGCCAATATGTCGCACGAATTGCGGACGCCCATGAATGCCATCATTGGCCTCACGGATTTACTGAATGAAATGAAATTAACCGCCGAACAACAGGAATTATCCGAAGCCGTCAACAGCTCTTCGCGTAATCTCCTAATCCTTCTCAATGACATTCTTGATCTGTCTAAAATCGAAGCGGGGGAGTTGACGCTTGAATCTATTTCCTTTGACCTGCGCCGCACCGTCAACCAGACAATCGACCTTTTAAGCCCCATGACATCGCGCAAGGGACTGCCGCTTGATTGCACCATCAGCCCGACGGTTCCCGACCGGATTATCGGCGACCCCGCGCGGCTACAACAAATTATGAACAACCTCATTGGTAACGCCATCAAATTCACCGATACCGGTTGCATTCGCCTCGACCTCACCAACGGCATCAGCAAGGCCGGAGCACCAACATTACTAATCCGTGTTGAGGACACGGGGATAGGTATTCCCGAAGATAAACAGGAAGCCGTATTCAACAAATTCACACAAGCCGACGTCACAACGGCACGCAAATACGGCGGGACAGGTCTTGGCCTCACCATCACACGTGACCTGATCGAAATGATGAAGGGAACTATCCGGCTTGAAAGCGTCGAGGGCAGGGGATCGACATTCTACGTTGAAATTCCAATACAAATTGAAACGAATGCAAAGGAGGACTCTACAATGACTGCTGAGGCAAGGAGAAGTAACACATCGTTTAATTTGTCTGCGCACCTGATGGTCGTTGACGATCACCCGATCAATCTTCTTTTTATGCGTAAAGTCCTCAAGAAATTGGGTTTTGAAAATGTGGATGAGTGTGCAAGCGGGCAGCAGGCACTTGATATGCTCTCTCGGAAAAAATACGACCTTATTTTCATGGATTGCCAAATGCCGGAAATGGACGGCTTTGAAGCCTCCTCGAAAATAAGAGAAATAGAAGAATTTTCTACACACACAAAAATCATCGCCGTTACGGCCGATGCCATGAAGGGCGCAAGGGAGCGTTGTATCGACGCAGGCATGGATGATTACATCAGCAAGCCTGTCGATATAGAAAAACTCAAGGCTATTCTTGTGGAATGGTTGCCCGACATTGCCCCGGTTAGAGTGCCCGATATTATCGAGTTTCAAGACGCACGGCCAAAGGCAACCCATCCCGTTATGGACTGGGAACGCCTCCATATGTTTACAGATGGGAATCCCGACGAGGAAAAAATCTTGATCGAGATGTTTAAAACCTACGCTGAAGAGTCGCTCGCCATTCTGCAGGAAAACTGCAAAGGGGATGCAAATGAGGAATGGAAAAAAGCCGCCCACAAACTCAAAGGCTCCGCCGCCAACCTCGGAGCCGTCAGCCTGTCCGAAAGCTGTATGGTTGCCGAAACTGCCTATACCGAGGATTTGAAAACCAAAGAGGAAATTCTTTGCCTTATTCTCGACTGCTATCGTCAGGTCTTGCAGGAATTGGAGTCATAGCCCGAGCCGCAAAAAAAAGGTCCGGAGACCTTTTCAGATGCTCCGGACAAACGGCGGTAATAGAGGGTGTGTGCATTATTTATATGTCACTTCCGAACCTATTGCAAGAAAAAAAGCATTTACCCGTCTAAAACAGCATCAAAACCGAACCTATCAGATGCCTTAAAAACAAATGGATAGAGAATCAAGACAAAATCAAACTCCATATAAAAATATTACTTTACAAATCAAGCACAGAAGCCATTTTTATTTCAGAAATAACCTATAATTTGGGATAATTACTTTGAATATTTGTATGGATATACAAAAGCCATAAAGGAAAAGGGCGCACCCTAAACACCCCAACTCCACCCCCTCTGGAGTGATAATATATATTATGGGAAATATGATGTTATTAACGGCGGGCAGATTTAAAAAGCCTAAAAAAGTTGTCTTTACAGTTCGTTGCCATAGTTTCTTCAGATACTTGATGAATGTCTGACAGCTTTCGGCCTGTCTCCATCACATAGGCTGGCTGGTTGGTTTTCCCTCGGTGCGGCACGGGCGCAAGATACGGCGAATCGGTTTCGACTAGAATCCGGTCTAATGGAACGATTTTGGCGATGTCCTGTAACTCGGTTGCCGTCTTAAAGGTTACGATGCCCGAAAACGAGATATAAAACCCCAAATCAAGCGCGGCCTCGGCCATGGCGCGGCCGGAGCTGAAACAATGCATCACGCCGGTCAATTTCGTGCCCGAGCCTTCCTGGCGGATGATGCGGATAATATCCTCATCGGCGTCTCTGGCATGAACGACCAAGGGCAAATCTGTCTCGATACAGGCTCTTATATGTTTGCGAAAACTGTCCTGTTGGTCGGAAACTTCCGCAAGTTTGTAAAAATAATCAAGGCCGCTTTCGCCGATGCCGACAATCTTTGGGTCTGATTTCGCCAACCGAACAAGCTCGGCCTGCGTAATCGCTTTTTCACCGGGTTTGCTGGCATCGTGCGGATGCGTGCCGATCGTGCACCAGACATCGTCAAACCGTTTTGCCGTCGCCAAAACTTCCGGGAATTCACCGTCGATCCGGCAGCAAATCGTCAACATACCCTCAACGCCGTTTGCGCGTGCGTTCTTAACGATTTGATCCTGTGTATCCAGATCGAGAAGTTTTGAATGATTCAAATGACAATGGGAATCGATCCACATCAGGCGGCGGCCTCTGTGCTTTCGACAATCCTTGGAAAAACACCCTTTGGTTCATCAATGACAACGCCGCTTTTAATTGCGAATTGTTCGTCTAGATTCTCAAAATTTCTTTCGGCCTTTGAGATTTTCAACTGATCGAGAATTTTTCCGGCGGAGTCCGGCGTAAAGGGCTGCATCATAATCCCAAGGCAGCGAATAACATCAACCAGAACGTATAAAACTGTGTTCATGCGCTCCGTATCGGTTTTTTTCAAAGTCCACGGAGCCTGCGTATCAATATAAGCATTGGCTTCAAAGACCAGCTTCCACAATGTACTGAGCGCATCATTAAAGCGGAAAATATCTACGGACTTTTTCATCTCCGAGAGCGTACCGTTCCTTGCGCTGTCGAGCAGGGTGGTATCAAGGGGGGAAAACGCCCCCGCGTCCGGTATCTGCGCACCACAGTTTTTATAGATAAACGACAACGTCCTCTGCGCGAGATTGCCAAGCCCATTCGCAAGGTCAGCGTTAATTCTTTGAATGGCCTGTTCGTGGCTAAAATTCCCGTCCTCGCCATGCGGAATTTCACGCATCAGGAAATAACGGATTTGATCAAGGCCATAAGTTTCAACGAGGCTATCCGGCGACAGAACATTGCCAATGGATTTTGACATTTTCTCGCCCTGCACGTTAATAAATCCGTGCGCAAAAATATGCTTGGGCAAGGGTAAATTTGCTGACATCAAAAATGCCGGCCAGAACACGGCATGAAATCGGATAATATCCTTGCCGATAACATGATGCTCAACGGGCCAGAATTTTTTGTATTTTTCGTTTTGGACATCCGGATACCCCAATGCCGTAATGTAATTCGTTAATGCGTCCAGCCAGACATACATCACATGGTCTTCGTCGCCGGGAACGGGAATCCCCCATGACAGGCGTTTTTTGTGGCGCGAGACGGAAATATCTTTCAGACCCCCTTTCTGCGCGACGAAACTGGAAATTTCGTTGCGGCGGGTTGCGGGCTGGATAAAGTGCGGCTGGTCTTTATAAAGATTCAGCAATTTATCCGTATAGGCCGATAACCGGAAAAAATAACTCGGCTCCTCCACCCATTCCGCTTCTGTGCCATGGGGCGTAATCATTTGCCCCTTCTCGTTTTTGGTTAGTTCGTCTTCACCGAAATAGGCTTCCTCGCGCACGGAATACCATCCCTCGTATTTCCCGAGGTAAATATCGCCCTGCTCCTGCAATTTTTTCCAGAGAGCCTGCGAGGCCGCATAATGGCGGGGTTCCGTCGTACGGATGAAATCATCCTGCGAAATATTCAAAGTTTTCGTCATGCCTAAAAACGCGGCGGCGTTCTGATCGGCAAAGGCCTTCGGGCTAACATTATTTTTTTCGGCGGTTTTCATTACTTTTTCGCCGTGCTCGTCCGTCCCGGTCAGGAACATAACGTCCCGCCCGTCCAGCCTTTGAAACCGCGCCATGGTGTCGGTCAAAATCGCTTCATACGCATGCCCCAGATGCGGCAATCCGTTGACATAGGCGATGGCGGTGGTGATATAAAATGGTGTCTTGGTCATGTTACCCTATCAAAGAAAACGCCCCTAAAACCGCTTGCCGCCTGTCCAGATTGGCGAAATCGGCGCGGCGGAAATGCTCCTCAAGGTTTTCACAGATTTTCAGGGTTTCTTCAAGGGAAGAGTTTTTCAGAAAATCATCCGGAATAAAGGAAACGGCTTCCGCGCCCCGCGCCCGTGCTACCGCACTCTGGCGCACCATCCAGATGAATATCTCCTGAAAGCTTTTATAGGCGGAATCGCTCCCTGCCCCCGAGAGTTGCTCCGCCAGCTTGTGAATATCCGTCCACCGCATGCTTTCGATCAACCCGGAAATCTGCCCCAGAATTTCAAGCGCGTTGTTATCCAAAAAATGCAAAGCCTGTCCAAAACTTCCCTCGGCGATAGAGGTCAATTTTTCAATATCAGCGCGCAGCAATCCGGGATTATGCCGACGAAGCAATTCGCCGATTGTCTCGTTAGAGAGCGGTGAAAACCCGATCATCCGGGCGCGGGATCGTATCGTCGGGATCAGCCCCCCTGCCCTGTGCGCGACCAAAATAAGAAGCGCGTTTTTGGGCGGCTCTTCAAGTATCTTGAGAAGGGCGTTCTGGGCGTTGCGTGTCATACTGTCGGCATCGTCGAGAATAACAACGCGCCATCCGGCTTCCGAAGAGGTCATCCGCAGGAACGGCGGTATTTTCCTGATTTCTTCAACATCGAGGGAATCCTTGAACTTCCCTTTGTCCTCGTCGAATTTTTTTTCTGTACTGAACAGATCACCATGCCCGCCGGAGGCCACGCGGCGAAAGACAGGATCGTTTGCAGCAACATCCAGCGATTGCGGCTCTGGCGCATCGCCGAACATGCCACCCTGCGCCGTATCCTTAATTCCTTGTTTTAATAAAAAGCGGGCAAAGCGGTAGGCCATCGTCGCCTTACCAATCCCCTTCGGCCCCGAGAAAATCACGGCGTGGGGCATCCGGCCACTATTGTAGGAATCCAGCAGACCTCTTTCTATGCTGCCATGCCCCTCGCAAAACACCATCGAACGCGGATGGACAAAAGCGTCCCCGGCGGGCGCGGAAACGGCATCGCCCTCCTCCTCGTCCCTGTCTTCAATGTCTTCTTCTATATCCGCGCCAAAAAGATCCACGCCTTAATCAAGCCTCTCCAGAACAATGTTTTGTATTATCTTTTCAATTTCATCCTGCGGCTGTGCGGCATCGATCACGGTGAACCGATTTTTATGGTGCTTTGCGATGGCCAGAAATCCCTGCCGCAAGCGTTCATGGAACGATGTTTCCATGTTTTCAAACCGATCTTCGGTCTGCTTGATATGCAGGGCTTCCGCCGCGATGCGCCGCCCCGATCGATGAAGGCCGACCTTGACATCCAGATCCAGTAAAAATGTCATATCCGGTTCAAAACCGTTCAGCACCGTCTTATTCAAACTTTCAATCGTCTCATGTGGAAAACTGTGCCCATAGCCCTGATAGGCGCGGGTGGAATCCGTGAACCGATCGCTGATGACGATTTTTCCCTTGGCGAGGGCGGGCAGGATAATTTTTTCGACATGCATGGCGCGGGAGGCAAAAAGGAGAAGACATTCCGCCATCGGTGTCCATTCGCCGCCGTCCCTCTGGACAAGCAGGTCACGAATGCGCTCCCCTTCCGGAGTGCCGCCGGGTTCGCGTGTGGTGATAACCTTATGACCCTTGTCGGTCAGGAACTGCGCGAGACGATTGACCTGCGTGGTTTTGCCGCTTCCCTCGCCGCCTTCAAACGTAATGAAAAGTCCTGTCCGGCTGGTCATTTAACTCCCTGTCAGCATCATCCGCGCTTTTTCAAGCATCCCGGCAAATGCGCCGAGTTTTGGCACGGCTTGCCCCGCATAAAGCGGAAATTTCATCTGCTCGCCTGTCGGCACATCGACCGTAATCGTGCCGACTTCTTGCCCCTCCGCCACCGGCGCAACCAAGGGTTCCTTGAAATTGGCTGTCACTTTAAAATTATTAACGGCCGTTGCGGGCACTGTCGCCAGCAGCGAGTTTTTAACGATCAAGGGAACGGAGCGCGCTTGTCCCATTGCCACTTTTGCCTGGGCAACCGTGTCACCCTCCTTGAACAGTTTTTTATTCTCAAAATTTTTGAGACCCCATTCAAGAATTTTAGCCCCCTCCTGCGCCCGTTCTTTTTCGTCCTTCATGCCATTTAGAACAAAAATAACCCGGCGTCCTGTTGGCGACACGCCAGAGCCAATCAGCCCAAATCCGGCCGCTTCGGTATGGCCGGTCTTCACCCCGTCCGCGCCGATATTCAGATACAAGAGCGGATTGCGGTTGCCTTGCTTGATGGTGTTATAGGTGAATTCTTTTTCCGAATAATATTTGTAATATTCCGGGAATTCGCGGATCAAGGTTTTTGCCATCGTCGCCAGATCACGCGCCGTAGAGTAATGATTGGGATCGGGCATTCCGTTGGAATTTGTAAAGTTACTGTTGGTCATACCGATGCTGTGCGCTTTTTCGGTCATGTTGTGTGCGAAGACATCTTCCGACCCCGACATACCCTCAGCCAGAACAACCGTTGCATCATTGCCCGACTGAACGATAACGCCCCGGATCAAATCCTCGACCTTGATCTGCTTGCCCACCTCGATGAACATTTTCGAGCCTTCCATCTTCCAGGCGCGCTCGCTGACCATCAACTGGTTTTCAAGGCCAAGCTGACCTTTTTTCAGCGCGTCGAACACCATATACATGGTCATCACCTTGCTCATGGATGATGTCGGCATTTTTTCGTCGGCGTTCTTTTCAAACAGAACCGTTCCCGTTTCATAATCGACGACAATCGCCTGCTTCGCCGCCGTATCGATCACGGACTCGGCGCGGGCGGGTATGGAAACAAAGGCAGTCAGAACAAACAGGGCGATAAAACGAAGCATAAATCCTCTTGGGTGTGTCAGCGGTTATTCGACGACAATAATTGATTCTTTGTGACCCGTCGAAGTAAGTTTTTCAAGTAAACGATCCGCTTGATCGACCGATGCCACGGGGCCAAGGCGGACGCGGAAAAAGGGCTGGCCGCGTACCATCGCCGGGGAAACCTTTGCCGGGGCAACGCCGTTCAAGGTTTCAGCAAGGCGCATCGCATTATCCCGGCTGGCGAAAGACCCGGCCTGAACATAAAGGCTCGTCGGCGTGACCGGGTATTGCTTCATAACCGGATCGGGGAAAAACTGACCGTCTTTGACGTGCCCTTGAATATCGGGCAATCCGCTATCAATCGGTTGCGACGGATCATAGGAAATCGGGCTGTAGCCGCCTTGCTTTTGCCCCTGTCCCGTCATCGGAGCCGTTTGCCTTGGCTGGTTCATGCTGATTTCAACGCCGCTTGTATCGCGCCCTTGCCGCGCCGCCAAGGCCAGCGATTTACTTTCATCCGCCAGCAAATCAATCCGCACCTTTGCCGTGCCGTTCCCCTTAAAGCCCAGCAATTCTGCGGCTTTTTCTGAAACATCAATCACCCGGCTTCTTTTGAAGGGTCCCCGGTCGTTGATCCGTACGACGAGGGAACGCCCGTTACTCAGGTTGGTGACACGGACAAGCGATGGCATTTGTAATGTCCGGTGCGCGGCGGTTAGCTCGTTCTTATCAAACCGCTCACCATTGGCGGTTTTCTTGCCGTGAAATCCAGGGCCATACCACGAGGCAATCCCTGTCTCGGTAAAGCTATAGGTTTCCTGCGGCTTATAGACTTCGCCATCCACCTTATAAGGTTTTCCGACCTTGAAATTTCCCTGCTGCTTTGGTGTCGGGAATGTGGTTTTGGCCACATGCGTCACCAATTCCGTCTCGGCGCAGGAGGCCAGCAGCAAAAGACACGCGAGAGCGGAGGGAATATTCAATTTCATTGTGCGATCCTGTCTGCCAAAAGCCCTACGGAGGTTGCGAAATACACAGATTTATTCCAACGCATGATAACCTTATAGTTATCGTAAACCAGAAACGCTTGGCCTGTGACACCGTCCGGCGTGACAATCGCCCCGCGCATGGTATCGCCAGAAGGTAACGGTTCGCCGCCCGGCAATGTCACACCCATGCCGCGCCATTCCGAAAGCGGGCGAAAGTTATCCACACCTGTCAGATTTTTGGGAAACCCTTGCGGCAGGGACACCTCGCGCCCCCAGCGTTGATCCTCGTTCCATCCGCTTGTGGATAAGTAATTCGCCGTCGAGGCAAACACATCGGGCAGGCTGCCCCAGATGTCGCGCCGCCCGTCGCCATTTCCATCCACCGCAAATCGTTTAAAGCTGGAGGGCATAAACTGGTTCTGACCCATCGCCCCCGCCCATGATCCGCGCATTTTGGCCGCGCTGATATGCCCGTCGTCGATAATCTCAAGCGCGTTCAGTAATTCCGTCCTGAAATACGCGCTTCGCCGTCCGTCATAGGCCAGCGTCGCCAGAGCCGGAACAACCCCAAACCCTCCCGTATTCTCGCCATAGCTGGTTTCAATCCCCCAGAGCGCGACGATATAAGGCGCGGGAACGCCATATTTCTGAGCCGCCCTGTCCAGTTCGGCGCGGTGCTGGCGGTATAGCCGCCTGCCCTCGTTGATCCGGCTGTCGGGCAGGACACGCTGGCGGTATTTGGCAAAGCTCATCGTTCCTTCGGGCTGCTTTCTGTCCAGTTCGATCACGCGGGGCAGAAATTTAACATCCGACAGGGCGGTATCGACCGTTTCTTGGGAAATCCCCTTGCCCGCGGCCTCCCGGCGCAAGGCCGCCAGCCATGCCGAAAAATCGCCCGCATAGGCCGCAGGCAGCACAAAACCCGCGCCCGCCGACAAAAAGACAGCAAAAAAAACTATGTATTTCATAGGCAGCACGAATCCCGTCTGTAAATTGGACTAGACAGACATACAAAAAAATCGCTAAGAAATGAAGCACTTAATTATTTACAAGGAAGAGTGGCCGAGTGGTTTAAGGCACTGGTCTTGAAAACCAGCGAAGGTGTGAGCCTTCCGTGAGTTCGAATCTCACCTCTTCCGCCACCCTACGCTAAAGCTTCGGGTGGCAGGCCATTTGTTGCCTGACGCCCGGAACCGTTAGGCCGCAAGGTGGCTCCCGAAGCACAGAGTGCGTAGGGATGCCTGTTTATCAGCTAAGAAAAATCATGTGGTGCACCTATTTTCTGGAATGGACATTTTTCCAATTTGGCGGTGTGCCGATATATCCCAATAATGTTCTACATATTGACGCACAGGGGGCCAAATGGCGATATGCCCATTTGGTTGAACATCAAAAATTTTCGCATGGTTTTTTTCAGCAAAATTCTTCATCTGGTCAAAGTTCTGGCGAAATGTAGGAACATCTTCTTTTGCAGATTTGAAAGTCTGCTCCAAAATAGCTATGTCTATGAGTGATTTTTTAGAAACATTCAAAAGATAGTTATACACATCAAGAATTTTTGATGGCATACCTTCGGGATCCTGTGCCCACTTCATTAGTTTTCTTTGAGCCTTAGAAATATGAGCCTCTGTTGCTTCGTCATGTTTTGGAAGAAAGCCTCCCCCGCTAGATTTGTTTCGATCTTCTAAAATGGAGAGTTCTTTAAACAAGGGAAGTGCTTCTATATACAATTCATCATAAGGAGCGCGGTGGTGTATTTTTGTAAGGAGCCGTTCCATTTGCTGGGCAAGATTTGTAAAAGGCATATGTTTTCCTTTTTTGGTGTTAAGTACACACACACCTATAAGCTAATTTTTTACTAATTCAAGTAAATTTTAAGTTTTTTTTGTTTTTTAAACGCCTTTCTCCGCCAGTCTTTGCTCAAGATAAATCATTACCCAGTGATAGTTGTCTTTGGATTTGCTCCCTGTGATAGTCGAGCAATGCGCCGATGCGGTAGTTTTTGGGGTGGTTTTTCTGGCCGTCCTCGAGGAATTTTTCTAAGAAATCATCCGTCATCGTCAACTCAATCGGGCCGTACATGCCGGGATCAAAGGTCATATTATAAAGGGTCTGCGCAACTTCTGTCCTTATCAACGGATAAAGGTCTTTTATCATCGTCTGATTAAACTCGAATAGATATTCCCCATGCGACTCCACCTGAAAGCGGGCAATTTTAAATTCATTGCCGCTAACGGCGTTAAAGCTGGACGGGTTATCGCTAGGCATTGATAATCTCCTCTATGAGAAATTGATATACATAACACTTGCCTTTCGCAAGAAAATTGTTCCTCTTCCTCCCCTGTCATTCCCGCGAAGGCGGGAATCCATGGACAGGACAGGCTGCAAACCCTGCTTTTCATGCAAGCTGATCAATGGATTCCCGCCTTCGCGGGAATGACGACTATTTACTGCTGCGACGCAGCATCATCCCGTTTGTTTTATGCTAGAATAATAGAATGACCTCACGGGTATTCCTCGCGCTTGAATTTATTGCCCTTTGTATCGCCTTGCCGACATCGATCATCGTTTTCCGGCTGGCGCCTTATATGTTTTTCTTTCTGTGGAGCGCGTGGGCGGTGTGCTGGTCGATATACCGGCATTACCACTATGCCGAGCTTAAGACCCTCTGGCGGTGGCGGTCGGTGACGTGGAAAAATCTTCGCCCCATCCTCATCCGGTGGGCGATTTGCAGCGTGCTGATGTTCCTGTTTACTTGGTGGTACGATCCCGAAAAGCTGTTTTACATCCCGAGGGAAAATCCGATGCTGATCCCTTTCCTCATGGTGTTTTATCCGATCTTTTCTGCCCTGCCGCAGGAATTTATTTTCTGCACGTTTTTCTTTGATCGCTATAAACCGTTTTTTCCATCGAACAAAGTCCGGGTGATCGCCAGTGCCATCGTCTTTGCCTATGCGCATGTCCTGTTCATCAACCCGGTTGCGCCGCCCTTGAGCCTGATTGCTGGGCTGATTTTTGCCGGCACATTTGCGAAAACCCGATCACTTGCGCTGGTGACGATTGAGCATTCCCTGTATGGGCTGGTGCTGTTTATCGTCGGGCTTGGCTGGTATTTCTGGGCTGGCGCGTTAATTTAGGAGATAGTGCGCGGCAATAGCGGCGGCATAGCCCAACAGCAAAACCGGAAACCATTTCAGGTGGCTGAAAAATGTGTACTGCCCCCGCGCCAGCCCCATCAACGCCACCCCGGCGGCTGACCCAATCGACAACAATGTCCCGCCGACTCCGGTGGTCAAGGTAATCAGAAGCCATTCAAAATGATCCATCTCCGGATTCATCTGCAAAACGGCGAACATCAACGGAATATTATCGAGTATGGCCGAAAACAGGCCGATCAGTATATTTGTCGCGTCGACTCCTAAACCGCCATAGAGCGCGTCTGATGCCACCTCCAGATACCCCAGATACGCGATCCCGCTAACGCTAAAGATAATGCCGAAGAAAAACAGGAGCGTATCCCATTCGATTTTTGCGATATGGGCAAAGACATCGAAATCGAGACCATCCCCGTCATAAAAATCAATGATCCACGCCGCCACCATCAAAACCGACAAGCCCGCCATCATGCCGAAAAACGGCGGCAATCCTAAAAACTGTTCAAGCCCTACGGCGGCGGCAATGGTCAAAACACCCAACCCCAAAACCGTCAACGCGCCCTTTTTCATGGTTATATTTTCAGTTAAAGGCGCGGGCTTATCCTTACCGACAAAGAAACTCATCACAAAAGCCGGCACGATAAAATTGACGAGCGACGGAACAAACAAAGCGAAGAACTCAAAAAATTCGACCTTCTGCGCCTGCCAGACCATCAGCGTTGTAATATCCCCGAACGGGCTGAACGCGCCGCCGGCATTCGCCGCGCTAACGATATTGATGCAGGCCAGTGCTATAAAACCGGGATTCCCTGCGCCCACGGCCATCACAACCGTACCCATCACAAGAGCCGTCGTTAAATTATCGGCGACAGGCGATATAAAAAAGGCGAGAAACCCGGTCACCCAGAATAATTGGCGAAAATTCATCCCCGATTGCACGAGCTTTGCCCGAAGAACGCCGAACACATTCCTGTCCTCCAACGCGCTTATGTAAGTCATGGCGACCAGGAGGAATAAAAATAAACTGGCATATTCGACAAGCCCGTGAAATATCACCTCCCGAACCGAATGGTGATCAACCCCATATTGCGGAGCGATAAAAGCGATCACAATCCATATAATCGCCGCCCCCAGCATGACCGGCTTGGACTTCCGCAAGTGGATTTTTTCCTCCAGCAAGACAAAAAAATAGCTGAGCGCGAAAATACCAAGGCAAAAAATTCCGGCCCAGTCATTTCCGGCATGAATTGAATTTGTCATGGGCTATTTCTTCCTGTTGATGAATTTTTGAAAGGCTTTCAGCGTTTCAAGACTAACGTGATGCTCGACCCCTTCGGCGTCCATCTCGGCGGTCTTTTCACTGACCCCGAGCGATTTCAGGAATTCAAACACAATAATATGCCTCTGTTTGCAGGCTTGCGCGAGGTCTTTTCCCTTTTGCGTCAGGAACAGGGCGCGATAGGGCTGGGCATTCACCAACCCCTCCTTTTTGAGGCGCATGATAACCTTATTGACCGTCGCGTGGGAAATCCCGAACCGTTCGGCCAGATCAACCACCCGCGCCTCCCCCTTCGCCTCGATCAAATCGGCGATCAGTTCAACGTAATCTTCGGCTGTCTCCGTCTGGTGCGCCTCGCGCACGCGAGCAAACCACTGCGCCTGTTTTTTTGGATCGGCAAGATCGGCTACTTTTTTTATTTTCTTCATCCCCGCCATAATGAAAGACTTCGCGCCCCTTGTCAAAAGTGTTGCCATGGCTACACTAGGTATACTATACTTAAATTGTAAATAAGGACTTAACCCATGAATAGCGCGACCGTCAGTCTTGCCGAAGTCTACAGAAGCATCAGGATTCCTGAAAATGCGGGATTTTGGCGGAAAATGTTTGCCTTCGCGGGGCCGGGCTATCTTGTCGCCGTCGGATACATGGATCCCGGCAATTGGGCGACCGACATCGCGGGCGGATCGGCTTTTGGCTATACGCTTCTCTCCGTTATCCTGATTTCCAATTTCATGGCGATCCTGCTTCAGGCACTCAGCGTGCGCCTCGGGATCGGCTCCGGTCTTGATCTCGCGCAGGCCTGCCGCCGCAATTACCCCCGCCCCGTCAGTTTTGTTCTATGGATTTTGTGCGAAATTGCCATCTGCGCTTGCGACCTTGCCGAAATCATCGGCACGGCCATCGCTCTTCAGCTTTTATTCGGCTTCCCGCTTTTGCTCGGGATATGCCTGACCGCGCTCGATACGCTCATTATTTTGTTTTTGCAGGCCAAGGGGTTTCGCTATCTTGAGGCCTTTATTATATCACTCCTCGTTGTTATCGGCGCGTGCTTTGCTACCGAGATTGCCCTAACCCAGCCGGACATCGGCGCAGTGCTGAAGGGCTATATCCCAACTCCTGAGATTCTCTTTAATCCCTCGATGCTTTATATCGCCATCGGCATACTGGGCGCGACCGTGATGCCGCATAATCTGTACCTCCATTCGGCCATCGTCAAAACGCGCAGCTACGGCCTTGATGACCCGTCCAAGCGCGAAGCCATCAAATTTGCGACGCTGGATTCCACCATCGCCCTCATGCTTGCCCTATTGGTCAATTCCGCCATCCTTATTATGGCGGCGGCAACCTTTCACGCGAAAGGCATGACCGATGTCGCGGAAATTCAGGAGGCACATACCCTTCTCACGCCTCTCTTGGGAACCGCCCTCGCTAGCACGTTATTCGCGCTTGCCCTCCTCGCTTCCGGCCAGAACTCAACCATTACGGCAACGCTGGCCGGGCAGGTGGTGATGGAAGGATTTATCGAACTTCGCCTCGCGCCTTGGGCGCGGCGTCTTGTGACGCGCATGATTGCGATTGTCCCGGCTGTCGTCGTTTGCTTTCTTTACGGGACAGAAGGAACGGCCAAGCTCCTGATCCTCTCGCAGGTCGTCCTCAGCCTCCAACTTCCCTTTGCCGTTATTCCACTCGTTCATTTCACCGCCAGCCGCAAGATCATGGGTAATTTTGCGATCTCGCCTGCCCTCGCCGCGCTGGCCTGGATTGTCTCCGGCATCATTGTTACGCTCAACCTCAAGTTGATTTTTGACTTTTTTACGGGGTAAGAAAAGCAAGAAGCCTATATTTCTTGACAGCATACCCAAGTCGTGTAATATGCGCCCTTCATCAGTGATAGCTTGGATGTCGGTAACAAAACATTCTATTAACTCATTGATTTTGAACAAATTATTTAGGAAGCAGAAACATGTTTGCGATAGTGCGTACGGGCGGAAAGCAGTACAAAGTCAAAAAAGACGATAAAATCATGGTCGAAAAGCTTGATGTGAAGGCTGGCGATACCGTCAATCTTTCCGAAGTTCTTTTTATCAATGATGGCAAAAACGCCAAGCTTGGCGAACCTGTCATCAAGGGTGCTTCTGTTGTGGCTACGGTTGTTGAACAGACACGCGACGACAAGGTCATCATTTTCAAGAAGAAACGCCGCCAGAACTATCGCCGTACGATGGGTCACCGTCAGGATCTGACCGTGCTCCGGATCACAGACATCAAGGCAGCTTAACCGTATAACGACAAACGATAAGGATACCCAACCATGGCAACAAAAAAAGCAGGCGGCAGTTCTAAAAACGGACGCGACTCGGCTGGCCGACGCCTCGGCGTAAAACGCTACAGCGGCGAAACAGTTCTCGCTGGCAATATCATCGTCCGTCAACGCGGCACGGCCTACGTTCCCGGTAAAAATGTCGGGATCGGCAAGGATCACACGATTTATGCGCTGCTCGATGGACAGGTTCTGTTCTCCGAGGCGCGCAATGGCCGCCCGCAAGTGAATATCGTCCCGGCGAATGATCGCCAGACGGTGGCGCAGGCGGCTGAATAACCCCTAAGGTCATACTGAATACAGGGGGAAAGGCTGCGGCCTTTCCCCTTTTTAATTGGGCAAAAAGACAATGAAGTTTCTGGATCAGGCAAAAATCTATCTGCAAAGCGGCAACGGCGGCCCTGGCTGCGTCAGCTTTCGCCGCGAAAAATTCATTGATCGCGGCGGCCCCGATGGCGGCAATGGCGGTAAGGGCGGCGATATTATTTTTGAATCGGTTGCGACGCTGAACACACTGATCGACTTTCGCTATCAACAGCATTTCAAGGCGCAAGGCGGCATGAACGGCATGGGAGAAATGCGCTCCGGTAAGGGCGGCACGGATTGCGTTATTAAGGTTCCCATTGGCACGCAAATCCTGCACGAAGACCAGGAAACGCTTCTGGTTGACTTCACCCGCCCCGGCGAACGCCTTGTCTTTCTCAAGGGCGGCGATGGGGGCTTTGGCAATGCTCACTATAAAAGCTCAACCAATCAGGCACCGCGCCGTTTTACGCCCGGTTGGCCGGGGCAGGAACAGGCGGTTTGGCTGCGCCTCAAACTGATTGCCGATGCCGGGATTGTCGGCCTGCCGAATGCGGGAAAATCCACCTTCCTCGCCGCTAGCTCCAACGCAAAGCCGAAAATCGCCGATTATCCGTTTACGACCCTTCATCCCAATCTTGGCGTTGTGAAGGCAGGCGATGTGGATTTCGTCCTTGCCGATATTCCAGGTTTGATTGAGGGTGCGCATGAGGGTCATGGCCTTGGGGATCGTTTCCTTGGCCATGTCGAGCGCACCGCCGTGCTCCTCCATCTCATCGACTGCACCTCGGATGACCCATACGCCAATTATTTGACCATCAAAAATGAACTGAAGGAATATGGACACGGCGTTGAAGAAAAAGAGGAAATCATTGCCATCAACAAGATCGACGCACTTGGCGATGAACTGGCGCAAGATGTCGCAGAAACTCTGGAAAAGTCTGTGGGCAAACCTGTGTATCTAATCTCGGGCGTTTCCGGACAAGGGGTGAGCAAGGTGCTCTATGAACTTGCGCGCCATGTCACCGAATTCCGGGCGCGTGAACGTGAACAAGAAAAAGAGGCTATCTATCTATGAGTAACTATGACGTTATTGAAAAATCCAATCTGGCCGTTTTAAAAACAGGCTCCGTCTTGTCCGTTAATAAAAAAACCGCCGAGCCGCGCCACGAATGGATCGAATCCCTTGCGTCCGATGTTAGAGATCGCTTGGATCAGAATAAAAAATCGGTTGTTGTGGCTTCGGGTGCGATTGCACTGGGGCGCAAGGATCTGGGAATTCCTTCAACGACACCCCCCTCAAAAATAACCCTGCAAATGAAGCAGGCCGCCTCCGCGATCGGACAAGGCTATCTTTACGGGGCTTTCCGGGATGCATTCGCAAAAGTCGGCCTGAAAACCGCGCAGGTTTTACTGACCATGGCGGAAACGGAAAACCGCACGGCCTATCTGAACGCCAGAGCCACACTTCTCACCCTTCTGAATAACGGCATTATTCCGATCATCAACGAAAACGATACGATTTCAACCGAGGAAATCCGCTACGGCGACAATGACCGCCTCGCCGTGCGTGTGGCGCAAACGGTTGATGCCGATCTTGTTATCCTTCTATCCACCACGGACGGGCTTTTTACCGCCGATCCCACAAAGCACAAAGACGCCGCGCATATCCCCTTTATTCAGCAAATCACCGACGATCACATCGAAATGGCGGGCGATGCCGTGCCGGGTCTGTCCACGGGCGGAATGAAAAGCAAAATCGACGCCGCCGTCAAGGCAACACGCGCCGGCATCACCCTGATGATCGCCTCCGGCGTTGAGAATTATCCGCTCAAAAGACTAGAGCAAGGTGGCCTCTCCACGGTATTTCAGGCCACGGAATGCCGCCACAACGCCCGCAAACGCTGGATTCAGGCGCACCTCAACCCCAAAGGCAGCGTCTTTATCGACGATGGCGCGGTCAGTGCCCTGTTGAACGGCAAAAGCCTCCTGCCCGTTGGCGTCAAAGAACTCAGCGGCACGTTCCAGCGTGGCGACACGATCAGCATCAAATCGAAAACAGATAACAAAATCATTGGCATGGGCATCGTCGCTTATAATAAAGAAGACGCCCTTAAAATCATCGGCCAATCCAGCCAGAAGATCCTCGAAGCCCTCGGCTATGCCGGGCGCGATGAACTGATCCACCGGGACAATCTGGTTTTGATGAACCCTTGATGAAATTCGTATTACTCAACTTCGCTCGGGATAACGCGGCCTCTGATTTTCGCCCAATTTTCCCGCGTCACTTCCCAGACTTGTGTTGGCCCTTCTACATGGCCGCAAGGCTTATCTTCTGTTCCTATCAGTTTTGCACCTGTCTTTTCCTTTACGCGCCTTGAGCCAATATTGCTTATCGCATTCCTTGCTTTGAATGATTTTAGATTTAATTCAAAAAATACAAAATCTTGCGTGGCGATAATGGCCTCCGTCATCATTCCTTTTCCATGGTATGGCTCTGCAAGCCAAAACCCCCTGTTCTCTTGATTCTCTTTAGGTTTAAGACGGTAATGAATAATGCCAACAGCCTGCCCCAGATCATCCTCTTTAAGAGTTATACACCAGACGAGATCATCGCCTCTTTGCATGGCCGGCACACAAGTATCCCGAATAAATGACAATGCTCCATCATTAGGATACGGCCACGGCACTGCCGATGAAGTAAACCTAATAATATTCCAATTATTGAAATATTTTTGAATGGCGGGCGCGTCCTCCAGACAAACTGGCCTTAAAATTAAACGCTCTGTTTCCAAAACCGGGGTTTTCATGCCATCCTGTATAGCATGAAAACAGAGTCGCCCCAAACCGTCTACCTTAAGGATTACCGCCCCTATTCCAGAGGCATCCGCCATGTCGATCTGCACTTCGATCTGAATGACGGCATAACGACCGTCCGGTCAAAAATCCAGTTCATGGCTGGAGGTAAGGAAACCACGCCCCTCTTCCTCAACGGTGAAGACCTGGACTTACAATCTATCGCCATCAATGGCGCGGCTCTTGAACCCTCCGCTTACACAACTGACGACAAAGGGCTGACCCTCCACACTCCCCCCGCCGGGGAATTCACGCTGGAAACCAGCGTCACCATCCAGCCAGAAAAAAATACACGGCTGGAGGGGCTGTATATGTCCGGCGGGAATTACTGTACGCAATGCGAGGCGGAAGGCTTTCGCCGCGTCACTTTTTTCCCCGACCGCCCGGATGTTTTAACCACCTTCACTGTTCACATCGAGGCCGACAAGGCGAAGTTTCCTGTTCTGCTTTCCAACGGCAATCTTGTCGAACAAAAATCAGAAGGGGCGCGTCATTCCGCCACGTGGCACGATCCGTTCCCAAAGCCCTGTTATCTTTTTGCGCTGGTGGCTGGAAATCTCGCCCACATCCACGACACCTATACGACGAAGTCGGGCAGGAACGTTGACCTTTATATCTATGTCCGGCATGGCGATGAAGGCCAGTGCGATCATGCGATGGAATCCCTCAAAAAATCCATGAAGTGGGACGAGGATGTTTACGGCCTTGAATACGACCTCAATATTTTCAACATCGTCGCGGTCAGCGATTTCAACATGGGGGCGATGGAGAATAAATCGCTTAACATCTTCAACACCGCCCTTGTTCTCGCCCAGCAAGAAACGGCGACCGATGGCGACTTTATGAGCGTTGAGAGCGTTATCGCCCACGAATATTTCCACAACTGGAGCGGCAACCGCGTTACCTGCCGCGATTGGTTTCAGTTGTCGTTGAAAGAAGGCCTCACCGTTTTCCGCGATCAGGAATTCTCAAGCGATTTGCATTCCCGCACCGTGCAGCGCATTGATGATGTCTCGCACCTGCGCCGCCTGCAATTCACCGAGGATGCCGGCCCCCTCGCCCACCCCATCCGCCCCGATAATTACATCGAGATCAATAATTTCTACACGATGACCGTGTACGAAAAGGGCGCGGAGGTCATCCGCATGATGCGAACGATTCTGGGGCCGGAGAATTACCGCAAGGGAACCGATTTATATTTCAGCCGCCATGACGGGCAGGCCGTCACCTGTGATGATTTTGTTTCCTGCATGCAGGAAGCCTCCGGCATCGACCTCTCGCAATTCAAACTTTGGTACGAACAGGCCGGAACGCCCGAGATCACGTTCAAGGGCACGTATGACGAAAAAACGAAAACCTATACCGCCCATCTTTCACAGGACATTCCAAATACACCGGGACAGACGAATAAAAAACCAATGCTCATTCCTGTTGCCCTTGGCCTTTTAAGTCAAAACGGCGACGATATGATGGAGCCATCCGTCCTTCGCCTTACCGATAAAAATCAAAATTTTACCTTCAAGAATATTCCTTCAAAACCTGTTCCTTCGGTGCTGCGGAATTTTTCGGCTCCGGTAAAACTTAAAACCGATCTGTCCGACGACGACCTGTCCTTCCTGATGGTGCATGACAGCGACGGATTTAACAGATGGGAATCCGGGCAGTCCTATATGCTTCGCGTTCTGAACCGGACAATGGAAAGCGGGAACGCTAAGGACGAAAAATTCCTTACGACCTATAACGACCTGCTGGATCGCGCCCTCGACCCCCGCTCGGACAAAGCACTCATGGCGCGCGCCCTCAGCATTCCCGGAATTTCTCAAATCGCGCAGGAACAAAAAATTATCGATCCGCAAACCATCTATGACGCACGGGAGAAAATATTAAATACGGTTGTTGATCATTTTTCGGGCAAGCTGGAACGCCTCTATAACGAAAACCGCACCGACGATAATTTTTCTATTACCGCCGCTGCGATGGGAAAACGCACCCTGCAAAACACCGCCCTCCACCTTCTTTCAAATAGGAAAACAGAGGGCGACGCGACCCGCGCTCAACTCCATTACGACAGCGCAAACAACATGACCGATCGCATGGCCGCGCTTTCTCTGGCCTGCGCCCTACCGGGTGAATCGCCCATCCTTTCCGACTTTTACGCCCGCTATAAATCCTACCCCCTTGTAATCGACAAATGGTTCTCGGCGCGGGCGATGGCCGTGCGGCCGGATATAATCGACGTCTTAAAATCCTTGCGCCAGCATCCTGATTTCAACATCCGCAACCCAAACCGTGTGCGCTCGCTTTATTCCGCCTTTGCTATGAGCAATCCCGTTTCCTTCCATGCGGCGGATGGGCGCGGCTATGATTTCCTGACCGATGGCATTACCCAACTCAATACCATCAACCCCCAGATCGCGGCGCGGCTCTTGACCCCCATGCGCGACTGGAAAAGATATACACAGGATCGTCAGGAAAAAATGAAAGCCTGCTTGCGGAGAATCCTCGAGACACCGAAACTATCTCCCGATGTCTTCGAAATTGCGGACAAAAGCCTCAGAGCCTAATTTCTTCTGGGAAGATCAATGTTCCGGCTCCTCTTGCGGGCTGGACGAGGTCGGGCGCGGGCCTTTAGCCGGACCGGTTGTTGCGGCCTGCGTTTATATCCCCCTTGAAAAACGCACCCTTGATTTTATTCCGCGCATCCGCGACAGCAAAAAACTTTCGCCAAAAACACTTGAGGAACTCTACACGCTCATATCTGAAAATTTCATGTTCGGTATTGCTGAATGTACGGTGGATGAAATCGACGAGATCAACATTCTGCAAGCCTCTTTCTGCGCGATGCGGCGTGCTTTCGACCTTTGTTTTTCTCAAAATAAAATCATTGCCCCCAAAACCATGACCGCCTTGATCGACGGTCATATCACCCCGTCATTCCCCTGCCCTGCCCGCGCCGTTGTGAAGGGCGATTCAAAATCAGTTTCCATCGCCGCCGCCTCGATTTTGGCAAAGGTCACCCGCGACCGCATCATGGGAAAACTCAGTCTCGATCATCCGCATTACGGCTGGGAACACAATGCCGGATACCCCACCCCGGCGCATTTGAACGCCATCGAACAGAACGGCATCACCCCCCACCACCGCAAAACTTATGCCCCCGTTCGCCATTTCATTGAATTTGGCACGGTTCACCGCCAGATGAGTCTTGCGGTTTAAGAATCCCCCTAATTGACTGACTCTACTTATGGAATCCAATTTAAGGGCTTGACCCGGATTCCATTTTGACTCATGATTCGATTTTATTCGCGGGGGAAAAATGAAAAAGTCGAGTCCAAAGAGTCAATCATCAACAGATTCTATTTTGATCGGCGATTGCGTCAAAATCATGCAGGGACTTCCCTCTGAAAGCGTGGACTGCATCTTTGCCGATCCTCCCTATAACCTCCAATTGGGGGGCGACTTGCACCGCCCAAACAACACGCTCGTCGATGCCGTCGATAACGACTGGGATCAATTTGAAAGCCTCAAGGCCTATGACGATTTCACCAGCCAATGGCTGACCGCCGCACGGCAAACCCTGAAACCCGACGGCTCGATCTGGGTCATCGGCAGCTATCACAATATTTTCCGTCTTGGCTATATCCTTCAGGACATGGGGTTCTGGATTTTGAATGACATCATCTGGCGCAAGACAAACCCCATGCCCAATTTTCGAGGACGCCGCTTTACCAACGCCCACGAAACCATGATCTGGGCGTCAAAATCAAAAGAGTCCAAATATTTTTTCAATTATGACGCGATGAAATCACTTAACGAAGACCTCCAGATGCGAAGCGATTGGACGCTGCCGATCTGCAATGGCTCCGAACGCCTGAAAGACACCAAAGGCGGCAAAGCTCACCCAACGCAAAAGCCGGAATCCCTTCTTTACCGCGTTCTTATGTCCTCAACGCGCAAGGGTGATACGGTACTTGATCCCTTCTTCGGAACGGGGACGACCGGGGCGGTGGCCAAGCAACTCGGGCGACAATTCATTGGAATCGAGCGCGACAAAACCTATGCCGCGTTTGCCAAGGAGCGGATCAAACAGGTCAAAACGTTGGAGGATAACATCCTCATCACGCAGCCAAAGCGCGAACAACCCCGCATTCCGTTCGGGCAATTGATCGAGCGCGGCATCTTAAAGCCGGGGGCTGTCCTCACCGATTCACAAAACCGTCACACCGTTAAAGTTCACGCGGATGGCAGTGTTATCGCCCAGAACCGCATTGAACATTTGCGCGGCTCCATCCACAAGGTCGGCGCGACACTACAAGGCGCACCCTCCTGCAACGGCTGGACATATTGGCACTATCAGGACAAAGGCAAGAAAATGCCTATCGACAACTTACGCGAACAAATCAGACAGGAAAAAGATGAAGTGCGCTAAGGTTATTCCTTCTCCGTAACATCGTCCAATTTTATTTCCCCTACTGTCTTGGGTTTTTTCTCCGGAGCACCCTTATTCATATCCAGAGGCTCTTCCTCCAACTCAATATCCCTGAGGTCATGCTTCTTGTCGCTCTTTTTTCTTCTAAAATCCTGCGCCCATAATAATTTTTTCTTATCCTTATCTGCGTAAATTTCAATCCCCTCGAGGACAGCCAGTATTTCAGCCATAGCAGCACCCTCACCATTCATAACTTGCCCCTTGTAGGAAAAAAACTTCATCTGCATGAAAATATAGGCGTCACGATAGTAATAAAGATTGGCCAGATTTCTTTTGCTCTCGCTCAACTTCTTAAACGAAAGCATTTTTTCTTCAATATACTCTTTAGCAAGACTTTCATTCACAGGAATAGCGGCAATATTAAGCGGACGATTTAGTTCTGCAATCACTCCGATGGGATAGCCCGAAATCCTGTTCTCGAGAAATACCGCACCCGCTTGAAGACAGGCGTGCTGGCCATAATCTTCAGGCATCACCTCTACACGCGTGGTCTCTATAATTCTGAACTCGGGCTGGATTTCAAAAATCTGCCTTTGTAGATCATACTCTCCAAGCTGAATCAACTGTACATATTCAAAACGAAGGGGGAAGGTTTTGTGATTGTTAATAAGAAAACTGCGTGCGCCTTCTCTAATTTCCTTCCACTCGAATTCATTAAAATAAAATTCTTTATATATATCGCACTCATTAAACATCATGTAATTGTCGATATTGACATCAACCTTGGGGTCAAGCATCCCGAGTGCCCAATAGAGCCGAGAAAACTTTTTCCGCGTCGGCTTCTCGTAAATATACGAATATTTAGGCTTGACCGGTTGAGCCAGAGGAACATTCGCTCTCACCTGAGGCACAACCGGGCCTTCCTGAGTAACCTGACCCCCGCCAGATGCAACGGCAGGGGCATCTTCTGCTTGGGAAGCAGAAACAAAAACCGAAAGAGAAAGAATAAACAAAACCCCAAAAACGGCAACGGTAAGGCTATTTTTAACAAAATTCATCATCGCTTCCACACCTAAAAAATAAAACCGCACCTAACAGTATATACGATGGAATTATAATCTCCCTTCAAAAACCCTTCAATCGGCAATCCGGGGCGGGAGCAACTTAACCACCTTTCCGAACAGGGTCGGAAATTTCATATCTTTCAACATCTTCCGATCAACCCAAAAATACCCGCCTTCGGGAACATCGCCCTCCACCTCATAAAACCGGAGTTTTAATTCGAGATTGAAATGGGTAAAACCGTGCCGAACGGCAAGCCCACGCCCCTTATTCCCTTTTTTAACCCGCTTCAAGAACACTGGAAATTCTGGAATACGGCCTTTTTCGCTGATTTCAACCCATTCCGATGTCGGAAGCCCGACCATGCGGGCAAGCAGACCACTTTCCGGCCTGCGACAGAGCAGAACCTGCCCCTTTTTATTTGTGACAATAAAGACATACCCAGTTTTTTCTGGCTTGCGTTTTTTAGCCTCAAAAAACGGAAAATCTTCAGCCGCACCGGATTTTCGCGCCGTGCAAAAATCCGCAACCGGGCAGCCCCCGCACTGGGGCGAACGCGGGGTGCAGACTGTTGCCCCCAAATCCATCAAGGCCTGCGCCAGATCACCGGGTCTTTCCTTGATATTCTCAAACAAACCTGCCGCAAGGCCGTAGAGTTCCTTTTTGCTTCCCGGCATCGGGTTTTCCACCGCAAAGACCCGCGCCATTACCCGCTCGACATTACCGTCTACAACGGCAGCAGGCCTATTAAACGCGATAGCGGCGATAGCGGCACTGGTATAAAGCCCGATACCGGGGAGTTTTTGTAATTGCGCCTGATCCTGCGGGAAAATCCCACCATGCTCCCGGGCGACGATTTGCGCGCACTTATGAAGGTTGCGGGCGCGGGTGTAATACCCAAGCCCCGCCCAAGCATCCATGACATCAGCCTGTTCTGCCGCCGCTAGAGCGTGAATATCTGGCCATATCTCGGTGAATTTCCTGAAATAATTACCAACCGCCGCCACGGTTGTTTGTTGTAACATAATCTCAGACAACCAGACCCTGTAGGGATCGGGCGTTGCCCCGCCCTTGTAACGCCACGGCAAGTCCCGCCCTTCGCGGTCATACCACCCGAGCAACTTCCCGCCGAAGCGTTCTGCCGATTTTTTGGTAAATTTCTTGCTCGTTCGAGATTCGCTCATTAGGGATAAAGCTTGCCGTTAGAGGATACCATGCGTCCAATTTCAGATGCCGCCGCCAGAGTAGCAGGAGAAAACTTCAAGCGTAAATACGTCTCGCTGGGGCGGGTCTTGACCTGCTGGCGGGAAATCGTCGGGCCGGATCTGGCGGCCAAGGCGCAGCCCGTCAAAATCCATTACCGGAAAAACAAGAAAGACGGCGAGAATGTCGCCACTCTCGACATTGCCGCTTCCAGTGCTGACAGCACCCTCCTTCATTATCAAAAAGACCTGATCTTGGAGCGCATCAACCGGATTTTCGGCAACAAGTGGATTTCAGCCATCCGTTTTGTCACGCTTCCGACCAATAGTTCAAAGCCCTTACGACAAAAAAAGCAACAAATCCCCTTGACTGAGGACGAAAAAAATCATCTATCCCGTATGTTGGACTCCACGCCCGACCCCGATCTGAAGGCAAGGCTGGAGACTTTAGGTAAAGCGATCTTTATGGAACAGAAGAAATCATGAAAGTCAGTGCAAACAGCGTACGCAAGGGTAACGTCATTGAATATGAAGGCAAATTGTGGCTGATCGTCAAAAACGAGCTCCTTTCGCCGGGTAAGGGCGCGGCTGTCGCCCAGATTGAAATGCGCGACGTCCGCACTGGCATCAAGAACAATGTCCGCTTCCGCACTCAGGAAACGCTGGAAAAGGTTACGTTAGAGCAGGACGACTACCAATATCTCTACCCCGAGGGCGAAGGCTACGTCTTTATGAATTCCAAGACCTACGATCAGGTCACGATCTCGAAAGACATCATTGGCGATCCCGCGCAATTCCTGCAAGAAGGCATGATCTGCGAAATTGAAACGCACGAGGGAACGCCCCTTTCGGTGACATTGCCCGCGAGCGTTATCTTGACCGTCGAGCAAGCCGATGCGGTCATCAAGGGGCAGACGGCAACGACTTCCTATAAACCCGCCATCCTTGAAAACGGCTCAAAAGTCATGGTTCCGCCCTTTATCGAGGCCGGGACGCGCATCGTCGTTAAGACCGAAGACGGTTCTTACGTCGAACGTGCGAAAGACTAACGGGATGGCACTTCAATCTCCCGACATTAACATTATGATTAAAGCGGCTGAAAAGGCTGCGCGCTCCCTGATCCGGGATTTCGGCGAAGTCGAACAGCTTCAGGTCTCCCGCAAGGGGCCGGCTGATTTTGTCTCCGCCGCCGACCGCCGGGCGGAAGAAGTCATCCATGCCGAGCTGAAAAAAGCCCGCCCCGGCTTTGGCTTCCTCATGGAGGAAAGCGGCGAGATTAAGGGAACTGATTCCGACTCGCGCTTCATCATCGATCCTCTCGACGGCACGACCAATTTTCTGCACGGCATCCCGCACTGGTGCATCTCCATCGGGCTGGAGGAAAAAGGCGAAATGAAAGCCGGGGTTGTTTACGACCCCATCAAGGACGAAATGTTCTATGCTGAAAAAGGCCAAGGCGCGTTTCACCGCCGTAAACGGCTCCGCGTATCAGGACGGATCAACATGGATTCCGCTATCATCACCACTGGCGCGCCGCGCCGCGCCGGGGGCGGACACGAATTGTTTTTCAAAGAACAACGCGCCGTCTGGGATTTGGGCGCGTCCTTGCGCCGCTACGGTGCTGCCGCGCTTGATCTGGCTTATGTGGCCGCTGGGCGGTTTGATGCGTTCTGGGAGCGTGACTTAAAGCAATGGGACACCGCCGCCGGACTCTTGATGGTGAAAGAAGCCGGGGGATTTCTCTGCGATCTCGATAAT
>JBASFN010000079.1:0-36980 GCA_049653045.1 Alphaproteobacteria bacterium | reverse complement strand
CCGGTGCAATCGCCGTCGTCACGCCATTAAACGTCACAGCCGTCACGCCGCCAAGACCATCCGATCCCGCATCGTCGTTCGAAAGAACATTCCCGCTAATCACCGTGCTCGCATCCGTAAAATTACCATCATTCACCGCAACCGGGCCGTCGTCATGCACACGGATAGTCACAAACCCCGCATCCGTATCACCATCGGCATCGGTTGCCGTTACGCCGAATTTCAACGTAATAACATCATCCGGATTAGACGAATCCGCATGATCGAGAACGCCATTCAGGGTAAAACTGTAATTACCATTATTATTGATCGTGATCGTGAAAACCGTTGTGCCATTTGCCGTACCGACATAGCCCGTTGGGGTTTGCGTCACAACAACAGGAACACCATGTGAGGTGAGTGCACCACCCGCCAAAGAACCGCTAGGCGTGAAAACACCGTTCGGAGCCAAAGTTCCAGGCGTATCCGCGCCAAAATCAACCGGCAGATTGCCATCAACCGTAATCGGCCCAAGATTGGTTTCATCGACAACCTCAAGACCGTTGCCAACCGCGGGATTTTGATCCTTAATTTCAGGCACATCATCCTTGATTTGAATCTGGATATTGGCCGCCGCTTTGTCGCCATCGTAATCAACGATTTCCGCGCCAAAATTGAGCGTAATCTGATTACCGCCCACAGAATGATCCAAAGGTTTCAGCAACGTAAACGCATACGCGCCCGTCACAGGATCAATCGCCAGCGTAAATACCGTCACTCCGTTTGCCGTGCCCGTATATCCGTTTGCCGTAGAAGAAATAACAACCGGAATGCCGCCCGAAGAAAGCGCACCACCAGCCAAATCGCCCGTCGCATTCGATACGCCCGTCGTATGAATATTACCGGAGCCATCAACGCCGAAATCTTCAACGAGATTACCGTTAACGACAGAAGAGGACGTCGATTCGTTAATCGATTTCAAACCGTCACCTGCCAGCGTCGGCGCATCATCCGCAACATTGATCGTGATCGTGCCCGTATCGCTATCGCCATCACTGTCCGTAACTTTAACACCGAAAACAAGGCTAATAGCATCATTCGGATTCGTGCCATCCGCATGATCGAGTTGACCGTTCAGAGTAAAGCTGTACGCGCCCGTATTCGGATTAACCGTCAGGGTAAATACCGTCACGCCATTGGCCGAGCCGACATAACCGTTCGCCGTTGGGGTTACCACAACCGGAACGCCGTGCGAGGTAAGCGCGCCACCAGCCAAAGAACCGCCAACAGTAAAATTACCATCCGGCGTCAACGCCGAAGGAACATCCTTACCAAAATCAACCGTAAGCGCGCCATTAACTGTTATCGGCCCAAGATTGGTTTCATCGACATTTTCAATGCCCTTGCCAATCGTTGGATTGCTATCATCAATATGAGGAACATCATCGACGATTTTAATCGCAATCGTGGCATTGGCTTTATCGCCGTCGCCATCAATAATTTCCGCGCCGAAATTGAGGGTAATCTGGTCGCCGCCAACAGAATGATCGAGAGGCTTGATAAGATTAAAAGTATATGCGCCCGTGGCCGGATCAATCGCCAGCGTAAATACAGTGACCCCGCCCGCCGTGCCGACATATCCATTAGCCGTCGGCGTGATAACAACCGGAACGCCGCCCGAAGACAAAACGCCGCCTACAAGATCGCCCGTTGCATTAGAAACGCCATTCGGATGGATATCGCCAGGACCATCTTGTCCAAAATTCTCAACAAGATTTCCGGTCACAACGGCAGGCGTCAAATTACCTTCGTCAACGGTCTTAACTCCATCGCTAACAAGTGTCGGCGCATCGTCAGCAACAACAATCGTCAGGCTTGTTTGAACGGCATCGCCGTCAAAATCTTTCGCAATAACGCCAAAAGTCAGATTGATCGTATCGTTCGGATCCGTTCCATCCGCATGGTCGAGCGGAGCAAGAAGATTGAACTCATACGCACCAGAAGAATTATTAGCAATCGTCAGCGTAAACACCGTCACGCCGCCCGCCGTACCGACATACCCGTCAGCCGTCTGCGTCACCACAACCGGAACACCGTTTGAAGTCAAAACACCACCAGCCTGCGATCCGCCGGAAACAAAATCACCGTTCGGGCCAATAGATCCAAAACCGTCGCTGCCGTAATTAACATTGATATTGCCAGCAACAACGATCGGCCCAAGATTGGTTTCATCGATAAATTTAGTATCGCCCGCACCCAAAATCGGATTGCCATCCTCATCAACGCCCGTCAAAGGACTGGGCTGGCGGAAATTCGCGCTATAAGCAAGCGATGTCTGTCCAAGCGGACCAACTGGATTTAAAGGGCCAACCGGCGTCGTCTGATAGCTGCTGTTAAAACCATATCCGTGGCCGCCAGCACCTTCACCACCAGCCGCAGGCTCGATAGCCGCAAGCTTGCTTGCATCATCGCCAGCACCCGGTTCGATATTCGCAACACTTTCGCCTTGACTATTTTGCGCGTTCTTCTTCGATTTGTACGCCTGCGCGGTGTCGTCTTCTTGCTCTTCTTTTGTATCGACGATTTTAATCAACTTCGCCAACTCGCCCTGCGGAATAAGATCGCCGAATGCAAACGTCGAAACTTTAGAGCCGCCGATAACCTTCGCATAATTTTTAAGAACAAGCGTACCGCCACAATTAAAACCAACGGTCAGATCATCGCCTTCCTGTCTGAAAGAAACAGCCTCATTCTTTGCAAAACCAAAAATATAATTCTGCCCGCCTTCAAGAGCGACCTCGCGGCTTTCGCCAAGAGGAGGCCTTTCCAGGATATGAGTATTATCAACTTTTTCGCCCTCAAGAACGCACACATCGTCCAGAAGATTTTGCGCCGGCGCTTTCGCATCATTCGCAGGCGTAACTGCGGGCGTATTGGAAACTGTCTGGGACTGGGCGGTTGGATTTGCCATTACTCTCTCCTAAAGCAAATGTGAGACCCTCTGGGGGTCGGTAAAACTTAACGAATTCTTAACAGAAGTCACCAATTTTTAAAGAAGTACGGCAAGTTTGTCAACAATTATGTTAAAACTGTGCCTGAGGGCTTATTTTTATGGGTAATCATACCCTGCCCAACCATTTGATAACGCTAAATATTTTCCATAATTATAGTAAATGGGCCTAAATCAAACTATTTTTTTGATGCGCCTGCCTCCTGAAAACGAATCAACACCGAAGTGATTCGCAGGCTAAAAAGGTCTTTTTGTAATATTCCGGAAATAAAAGCCGCCGTTTAAAAAATAAAAATCAACTTTGTTTAGGCTGTGCAAATCCTGTGGGTAATTTTGTGAGTAAAACAAGAAGAAACAGAAAACATTGAAACAAAAAACAGTATGAATATTTCCACATAACCAACATTAACGAACGATTATTTCAAAACATCAAAAAAATGACTCGACTCACGCCCGAAGTTTTTACACTCTGAGCATGTCTTCGAGACACAGCTTGCTGGACGCAACAGGAAATGACCTCGAAGTTCGGTTCGCCTTGGTCGGCGGCCGGGTTGCCGGAAAGAAGACTTCGGTTTTCTCCCTGCAGCTCAAGGGGCTTAAAAGTCTCGGACACGACATTCCGCAATCGACCTGTGGTCGCGCACATAAAAACGTTTGAAAGCGGTAAATGTCTTTGTCCTTGGCGTTCGTATTCGGCTCCGCAAGATTGGCGGTTTTGCAAAACCGTTGAAGGAGTGGTTTTGACAGCCACGATAAATAACGCGGGTGGGGGTTCATCCGCAGGTTGATTGAACAAAAGTGAGGCTTCGCTGCCTTTGAGTTCATCCGGCTTTGTCTTCAGGAACCTGTAGGCTTTACGCTTCGGTCGTAAAGAAACTCGCAGGAACTTCCCAAAAAGGCTCCGGCGTTCACCTTTATGGCTTCGCTATAAAGAATGGATGCCGGAGTTTTTTGTTATCTGATGATTTTCTAAAAACTCAATCGCCGCGTGCTGACGATCTGCGGCAGTTTTGAAATTTTTTCAAACAGCGCGTCCGGCAAAGTTTCATCCAGCGCAACAAGACAGATCGCGGTTGATTCGCCTTCTTTCCGACCCAGCCTGAAATCCGCGATATTCTGCTTTGCCTCGCCAAGAATCATCCCAACACCGCCAACAAGACCCGGCTTGTCATCGTTACGAATGAACAGCATGTTTTTCGACAACGCCGCCTCAATCGGCACGCCCTCAATATTGACAATGCGCGGCTCCTTGCCGGTAAATAATGTCCCGGAAACATTCCGTACGCGATTTTCCGTCGTCACCGTCACGGTAATTAGGCTCCGGAAATCTTTTTGGGAGCCGCTTTTCGTCTCAGATATTTTAATACCACGGGCTTCAGCAATTCCCGCCGCGTTCACCATATTGACCGTCTCCACCTGCGGCTTAAGCAGCGCGGCGATGACAATCGCAATCAAGGGCTTCACATTCAAATCCGCAACCGATCCTTCAAACGCAATATCGACGCTCTTGATCGCATGTTCAGTGATCTGTCCTGCAAAACTGCCAAGCTGCTCGGCAAGCTTCATATAAGGTTTCAAACGCGGCGCATCCTCCGCCGAAATCGACGGCATATTGAGCGCATTCGTCACGGCGCCGTTCACCAGGTAATCGGCCATTTGCTCGGCGACCTGAAGCGCGACATTCACCTGCGCCTCAGTGGTCGAAGCACCGAGATGCGGCGTACAAATCACACGCGGATGATTAAACAAAATATTATCCGTCGCTGGCTCGACATCAAACACATCCAAAGCCGCCCCCGCCACCTTAGCGGAATCTAGAGCATCCTTCAGATCAGACTCAACAATGATCCCACCGCGCGCGCAGTTAATAATCCGCACACCGTCTTTCATCGTGGCAATCGTATTTTTGTTGATAATGCCGGCCGTCTTTTCGTTTTTCGGCACATGCAAGGTGATAAAATCGGCGCGCCGGAACAACTCATCCAACTCGACTTTTTCAACGCCAATCTCAACGGCGCGGTCGCGGGTCAAGAACGGATCGAACGCGACGACATTCATCTTAAGGCCAACGGCGCGATCAGCAACGATACTCCCGATATTCCCGCACCCGATAACCCCAAGCGTCTTGCCATACAACTCAACGCCCATAAATCTTTTCTTCTCCCATTTTCCAGCATGGGTGGATTCATTCGCCTGCGGAATTTCCCGCGCCAAGGCAAACATCATCGCAATCGCATGTTCAGCGGTGGTAATAGAATTACCAAACGGCGTATTCATAACAACGATACCAGCGGCCGTGGCCTTTGGAATATCGACATTATCAACGCCGATCCCGGCGCGCCCAATAACCTTCATCTTTTTGGCAGCGTCAAGAATTTCCGGCGTGACTTTCGTCTCGGAACGCACGGCAAGACCGTGATAATTGCCAATGATGGATTTCAATTCGTCAGGCTTAAGACCCGCTTTGAAATCAACGTCACAGCCTTTTTTCTTGAAAATTTCGACAGCGAGGGGATCCAGCTTGTCGCTGATAAGGACTTTGGGAGCAGACATTTTTTACCTCATGATTTTGTCTTGTTCACGAAAACAGGCGGCTCTTATAACACGGAACAACTCAAACACAACATGGCAAAATCATAATCCCCGGCCTCCAACAGCCAAGTTTAACGAATCCTTAACTATAGAATCATATTATGTTAACAAAGACGGGGTCTAAAAATGTTTCACAAATTAACCAATCTGTTTCAAAAAATTGAGGGGAATCAAGACCCTGCAATAATTTCGCCCGAACCGAATGAATTGCAACAAAAGAAGCAAGAAACAGAAAACCTGCGCCACCAGTTAGAAAAAAACAAAAATAAAATCGAAGAAAACGACAAGAAAATAGAAATCCTTAAAAAGGAAGCGGCGCAAATACACCAAAAAATAGAATGCCTTGACGCAATCGGTCCACAAAAAGAAGGCGAATTTGGAATCGCCTACGCAGCACGGGTAGAAACCGCAATACCCGGCATTGGGAAAGAAGAATCCATACTCTACGCCATCATAAAACAAATACCACCAGACGGCGCAAAACTCGAAGAAGCCCTACTGAACGAAACCCTGAAAATATTACAACAAGACCCACAGTTAAAAAAAATAGCAGGGCTTTTTGAAGATGGAATTGTCACACGCGACGACATCGTACAACTTTATATTGCCGCAGGAAAAAAATCATTAAACGAGGGCATAAAAACCCAGATGACAAACGACGAAATAAAAACTTTAAAAGAAAACTTGGAAAAAATTGGAATCCATATTTCCGACGATGACGCGCACTCACTTGCGATCTTAGAATCGTCACTGAAGGCCGATATAAATACCGCCATCAAATCCTATCAAAAGGAACATCCTCAAGCCGTACCGGAGACATGCCAAGATTTAAACAAGCCCCCCGAGAATAACAAAGAAGCAAGCCCCCCTTCAGGGCCAAACCCCTTCCGCTAAAAAAACTAAGCCGCCTTCTTCGCCAGCGCGGCCCTGGCAGTTTCATACGCCCATTCAATCCATGGCAGCAAAACGCGAATATCATCGGCCTCAACCGTCGATCCGCACCAAATCCGCAGACCCGCAGGCGCATCGCGGTAACTTCCGGCATCCAACGCCGCGCCTTCTGTTTCTAACGCCTTGGTCACAGATTTAACAAACGCCTGCTGCGCCTCATCATCCAACGCGGCAAACCACGGCTCCGAAAACTTCATGCAAACCGAGGTATGCGACCGCGTTTTAGGATCAATCGCAAGAAAATCAACAAACGGCGTTTTTTCAATCCACGCATTCACAAGCGAAGAGTTTTCCTCGCACCGCTTAATCGTCGCCTTCAATCCGCCAATGCTTTCAACCCATTTCAAGGCATCAAGACAATCCGCAACCGCCAGCATCGACGGCGTATTGATCGTCTCGCCGACAAAAATACCTTCGTTGATCTTACCTTTTTTCAGCATCCGAAACGTCTTGGGCATCGGCCAAGACGGCGTATAATTCTCCAAACGCTCAACAGCGCGGGGACTCAAAACAATCATACCGTGCGCCGCCTCGCTACCCAAAACTTTTTGCCACGACCATGTCGTGACATCCAGCTTCGACCACGGCATATCATAAGCAAATATCGCCGATGTTGCATCACAGATTGTAAGACCTTCACGATCATCGGCAATCCAGTCTGCATCCGGAACGGCAACGCCCGACGTTGTCCCGTTCCACGCAAAAACCACGTCCGCATTCTTGCGCACCTTGGATAAATCGGGCAATTCCCCGAACTTACCGTCATAGGCAACCGCATCCTTAATCTTCAACTCTTTCGTAATATCGACCAGCCAGTCGCGGCTAAAACTCTCCCATGCGAACACATCGACGGGGCGAGACCCCAGCAAAGACCAAAGCGCCATCTCAACCGCGCCTGTATCCGAGGCCGCAACAATACCAATCCGATAATCGGCAGGAATCCCGAGCAGCTTGCGATGTGTCTCGATAACATCCTTAAGCTGCGCCTTGGATGAAGCCGCCCGGTGCGACCGCCCCGCAGCAACAGCGAGGTTCTGAACGCTCCACCCCGGCCTTTTGGCGCAAGGCCCTGAAGAAAAACAGGGGTTTTTCGGTTTTTTGATTGGCTTTTCCATGGCTTTTTCCGGCTTTTTCTGAAATTGTGACGCTCAAGCGATATGAAATTCCAAAGCGCGTGTCTAGCGTTTTTTGTTAATATGCTGGTGAACGCAATAAAAATAGGCAACCAAATATATGAGCCACATCGTAACACTGGTCAGTTCCAGCCCACAAAAACCCGTTGGCTCCCGCCATATCGACGAAGCGATCCGTATTATGGATCGCTACAATATTGTCCCAACTTGCGCCCCGGTATGGCTGACCCCCGGCAAGGCCGTCGATCTGGGCATCTCGGAAAAGCCAGGCGGAGCACTGATAATGCACTTGCGGGATATGTTATCGGCCACGGAAATAGACGTTTTTTTCACCGACCCAGACCGCCGCCGCAAAAAACTCCTCCTCGCGGACATGGACAGCACCATTATCAACGGAGAAACGCTCGATGAACTCGCTGAGTTCGCGGGGCTAAAGGAAAAAATTTCTGCCATCACCGCCCTCGCCATGGAGGGAAAATTAGACTTCAACAGTGCCCTCAGGGAACGCGTCAGCCTGTTAAAAGACCTCCCCGTCGAGGCACTAGGTAAAACGCTAGAGCGCATGTCATCCAACCCCGGCGCGGAAATCTTTATCAAGACGATGAAAAAAAGCGGCGCAACCTGCGTCCTTGTCTCCGGCGGGTTTACCTTCTTCACCGAAGCCGTTGCACAGCAAACCGGATTCGACCACCATCACGGCAATACGCTGGAAATAGAAAATGGCAAACTGACCGGAAAAGTTCTCGGCAGCATCCTCGACAAATTCGCAAAGCACGATTTTCTGAAATCCTATACCCGCGACCTGAAAATAAAACCCGAGGACACTTTGACCATCGGCGACGGCGCCAACGACATCCCGATGCTAAAAGCCGCCGGACTGGGGATCGGCTACAAACCCAAGGAAACGGTCAAAAACGAGATTAACAACCTGATTATCTATGGCGATCTAACCGCCGCCCTCTACGCGCAAGGCTTCACCGAGGCGCATTTCGTCCGGTAATTTTCATAGTATATAATGGATTGATTAACGATTTCGAGGTAGGATGGGGGCAGAATAAAAAAAATCCTGCGTCCTGCGTTATATCTCCAAAACCGAAAAAGAAGCGAAAACAATGGCTGACCAGTCAAATCAATGGCACTACGTCGTAACGAACAACGAATTAGAAGACCTGATTATGGCGTACTGCAACGATTTTACCATGCTCGCCAAAATGGGTCGCTACGGACCAATCACAGGCCGGGATAAAGAGGTCGATGAAACGATCCTCATCCTGCTACAAAAAGGTCGTAAAAACACCGTCCTTCTGGCTCCGGCCGGGGTTGGTAAAACCGCCATGGTCGCGGCTCTCGCCCAAAAAGTTGTCGCCAATGAAGTCCCGGAATATTTACGCGATGCCCGCGTTCTCGAAGTTGACCTTGCCCGTATGGCTGCTGGAACCTCCGGCCCTGCTGAATTTCAAGAACGATTCATTCCGCTCTGCAAAGGCATCGCCGAGCGTTACCATGATCCAAACCTACCGCGCACTATCCTGTTCATCGACGAAATCCACCAGATCATGCCGACGTGTAAAGGCAGCTCCTACGCCGGACTTTCCGACGTGATGAAACCATATCTGACCGTCGGTGACCTCATGGTTATCGGCGCAACGACCCTCGACGAATTCCGCATGTATGTTGCGCTCGACCCCGCCCTCGATCGACGCTTTCAAAAAGTGTTCCTGAAAATTCCGGACACAATCGAAACCTACAGAATTATGAAGTCCCTTCGCCCCAGTTTTCAGGGACACCACAAAGTGAACATGTCAAACGTGGCTCTGATGTTGATCGTACAGCTAACCGATGAACACATGCGCCGCCGGAACCAACCCGACAAATCCATCATCACCATGGACTCGGCCATGGCCTATCACGTCAAAAAATTCGGCACAAACACGGAAGTTTCCCTTGAATCAATCTACTACATGGTTGGACGTGAAACGGGTCTCAACAAACAGGCTCTGCACGACGAATTAAAACTCCAGCGCATCATCAAGGAAGTTGCCGACCTGGAAACGGACGCAATCGTCTATTACGTCTAGGAAAAATTACTTCCAACCCCGTAAGACCTTATATCCGTCTCCTTCGTAAATTTTTTCGCTTTCCGAAAAAATTTCTCCGAGAAATTTTTCATACGGCAGACCCACATTCGCCACCATCCACAAATGACCGCCGACTTTTAAGGATTCATGCGCGGTTCGAATAAATTGCAATCCAATATCACTATCCGTTTTTTTCCCTTCGTGAAACGGTGGATTCATCACAATCCAGTCCAGATACCGCAAACCGGAAACAGATTGCGTCAAATCCTCCCACATAAATCGAACGGAAATATCGCCCCGAATATCGTACAGATTTTTCTTACAAAACAAAACGGCGCGAGCATCAGCATCAAGACAGGAAAGACTGCTGATATTTTTACAAGTCTCCAGAACTTGTCGTGACAAATACCCATACCCACACCCAAAATCCGCGCCAAGCCCCATCAAATCCGTTGGCAAATGCCGCCCAAGAATCTGCGATCCCGTATCGATCCTATCCCATGAAAAAATACCCGGCTGCGAAACAAATCCCGTTTCCGGTACAAAACGCGAAGAACCCTCATCCAACGCCCGCAAGGCCTCGCCTCCCACGCCGTCCTTGATGCCCCACGCCACGCGAGCCTTATTACCGGAATCATGCCGGACATCCTTTAACCCAAATTCCTGCAGCATGGCATCGGCGCGTTTTCCGCCTGCATCATTCGCGCCGGCGCAAGCCAGTACCCCACCCGGCTTCAAAAACAAAAGCGCGCGCGCCACATCATACCGCGCCTCAACCGCATTTTTCGGCAGCAAGACAAAAGCGGCGGAAAAACTTCCCGGATCATCCGGCAAGTCGGCAACAACTGAAAACCCCTGTTCTTCCAACACCCGCGCATAAGGCCGAAAATGCTGTTGCAGGACAAATTCTTCGCCCGCCGGAAACCCAGCCTGCGCGTTAAGAAAGAGCCGCCGTCCGACAGGCAAGGTCATGCCGCCGCTCAAAAAAGGAGAAAAAAGAGTCTGAATTATCTTGTTCACAAGGAACAAGCTAGCACAAACCTGATTTCAGGCTCTACGGGAATACGATCGGCACATGCTGATCGCCCACAATATTGCCATTGGCAATCAACCCGGCCAGCGTCGCCTCGACCCCCGTCAAGATCGCAATCGCGGTAAACGCACCCCCAACATCGCCATCGGCATTGATCCGGACATGCGTATCCCCGTTCAACGCCTCAACCTGCACAAAACTGGAAAGTAAATCGGTCATCGCATCATACCCAATAAGTATATCGGTTATATTAAGGACATCATGCCCCGCGCCGACCTCAAAATCATGGATCGTATCGACAAGCCCATCGAGGAAATCATAAACAAACACATCCATGCCGTTACCGCCATAAACATCATCGACGCCCTCGCCGATAACCAGCGTATCGTCTCCATCCTGCCCATAAAGAATATCGTCGCCGCCGCCGCCAACCAGAACATCATTCCCGTCTTCACTATCGCCCGCGACAATAACCTCGTCGATATTCAAATCAAAAAACACATCCTCGTAATCCGCATCACCAAGATTAGGCAAATCTTCAAACCCAACGCGCAGCACATCATGCTGACCAATACTGACGATCCCGGAAACCATATGCCCCTGCCCGTCCCAGTTGAGCGACGTATCGCCCCCGCGCTCGGTCGTAAAATAATTATACCCCTTCAGAACTTTTTCGGTAACGCCATCGTCATAAACCGCTTTAACATGCGTTCCATCATCAAAAACCGTTGCCGTCCGCTCGGTCACCAATCCGTAATCATAGATAAAATGGATATTCCCCTCGCCCAAGGCGTTCAACCCGGCATAACCGCTATTTTTGCGATCCCCATCAGCAATAATAAAAAACCCGAAATCACCGCCTTGCGCGCTAACCGGAAGATCAATCGTATGCGCGACATTTAATCCTGCCGTCTTTGTATTCTTCCAAAGAATGGTTCCCGTCTGGATAGTTCCGTCGGCGGCGATACTATAAGTGCCAAGCGTATTATTATAGCCAGCAAACCCCTCGCGGAATGTAAGCGTCGCCGTTGCCTGGAAATCAACATGAAGATTGCCATCGGCAATCCCGATCGCGGGCGTTCCCGGTGGAACAAGATTAACGATATTCACACCTTCCATTAAGTGCGGGAACACAACATTATCAGAAAAATCCTTATCGTGGACAATCGGGTCAACGGCAAAGCCGCCATACAAAATATCGTTCCCGCTTCCACCATTCAGCCAGTCATCCCCAAGACCGCCATTCATTTTATCATTATCATTTTCGCCATAAAGCGAATCTGATCCAGGGCCGCCATCAATATTGTCATTCCCGGTTGATCCAAAAATATGATCGTGCCCGACATTGCCCCAGAGAATATCATTCCCGTTGCCGCCAAACATATTAAGGTCGCCCATCGTCAGTGTCTCATCCGCCATCTGAATCAGATCACCGCCATTGCTCGCAAAAAATGTTTCAATATTTTGAACGATTTGCTGTTGCAGGATATTGGCAATAAAAATCGCATCGCCAAAACTGGTAAAAAATATCGTGTCCGTCCCGCCTAACCCGTCAAACGTATCGTTGGATACGTGATAATCATCATCAACCAGAATTGTTTCATTGCTATAGGGATTAACAAGTGTGATTGTTAAATGACTGGCAAAGGCCGTATCACCGAAAAAAAACACATCGTCATTAACTGTCCCAATAGCCATATTTTACCCCTGTTATTTTTTTCTTTTTCTTCTTCTGTCTGCCCAGCCCCCCCTTACCGAAAGGCCTGAAAACAGCAGAATTTTCTTGTCTTAATAAATTTATACGAATTTAGTTAATTTTTTATGTAATTTCTAATATTGTTTATATTTCAGATACTTATTAAAAATAACCAACACTATTTTACACTGGAAAAGCCGCCCGCACCCCTATAGGATGTGCCGCTCCTGCTTAACTTGGGCCTGAAAATGTCAAAAAAACCTCTGCCCTACAGCCACAAAGGCGACCTCACGACCGGATCGATCCGCGAACATTTGATTCGGATGTCGCTGCCGATGGTCTGGAGTATTTTCGCCGTCATCGCTGTGCAACTGACAAACACATGGTTCATCTCAAAACTCGGCACGCTGGAACTGGCCGCCATCAGCTATACATTCCCCGTAACGATGCTGATCTCCCATCTTCTGTTTGGCATCAACATCTCGCTCTCCTCGGTTGTGTCGCGCCTGATTGGCGAAAAGAAAATCGACGACGTGCGCCGCATTGTCTTACACGGCATTATGTTCGCAATCGCCGTTTCTTTTATAACGGCGGCGATATGCTACGCGATCCTTACACCCCTGTTCAGATCACTCGGCGCCGATGACACGGTTCTTCCCTTTATCCTTGATTACATGCCACTCTGGCTTTTTGCCTCGGTCATTCTTTCAGTCCCCGTAAACGGAAATTCCGCGATGCGAGCGGCGGGCGATACTGTAAACCCCGCTCTCATTATGATCTCGATGGCGATCCTGAATTTCTGCCTTGATCCCATCCTGATCTATGGATGGTTCGGCGTTCCTGCGCTCGGCGTTATGGGCGCGGCTCTGGCAACGACCATCGCCTACACATACGCACTTGGCATCGGCCTCTATGTCCTCATCCGCAAAAAAAACATGATAGCCACCGACGGACTTCACCTTGATAAAATAAAAGATTCTCTGCGCCGCCTCATTTTCATCGCCATTCCCTCCGGCATCGCCAACATCATCGGCCCGGCAACCAGCGCAGTTATCGTCTCGTTCCTGGCTCTCCATGGTAATGACGCCGTCGCCGCCTTCGGCGCAGCAACAAGGGTAGAAGCCCTATCCATGCTGTTCGTCATTGCACTATCTCTTGGAACCGGCCCCATCGTCGGCCAGAACTGGGGCGCAGGCCTTCACGCCCGCGTATACGAAGTCATCAACACTTCGATCCGTTACAATTTCATCTGGTCTTTTTTCATCACCATCCTTCTCGGGCTTGGTGCTGGCTTTATCGCCGGGGCATTCTCCGACGATCCAGAAGTCGTTCACTACACGCGTCTTTTCTTCTGGATCGTCCCCTTCTCCTACGGCTTTGGAAATTTGGTATTCGGCTGGTCATCATCTTACAACGCAATGGGTATGCCCAAAAAAGCGTTTGTAATGATCGTGGCAAAATCGGCCATCACCATCCCCGTCGCATGGGCAGGAGGGCATTATTTCGGCGTAACGGGAATTCTCTGGGCGATTGCCTTAACGAATTTATTACCGGGAATTGCCTTCCACATCATCTGCAACCGCGCAATGCATGAAATGGAATCTCCGGCAATCGCGGCAACGGCGGAAATCAGTCGTTGAATATCTGATCGATCCCGTCATTGATCTTTTGAACCTTATCCTTAACGGCGTCTTCAAGATTATCCTTAAACCTCTTAGCAAATCCCAAACCCATCTCCTGCAAGGCCTCCGGCGACATCCCTTCGAGTAAGCCCGATTGCAACGCCTGTATGTTCAACTGATAGGCAACATGCGACCAGACCTTCCCCATCGCCTCGGAAACCGGAATGCCGTTTTCCTTCCTACCGACATCTTTAAAAACAAAATCAGACACCGCAACAGGCGCAACCGCCTCCTTGGTAAATAAAACGGTCGAGGGCGTAATCGTCGCCTGTGACACCGTCAATTTATCAACGATGACCTTTAACGCCTCATCCGGCTGATTTACCGTTTCTGGAATCCTATTGCTGATCGCGGCAAGATTCGTCACATTCTTACGAACCTCCAGATTAACATCCACCCCGACAACCTCAACATCCTGCAACACGGCAAGCGACTTCGTCACATCACCCAGAATCACATTGATCGTCTCGACCTTCACGGCATAGGGTTTTTCAAATCCGTCCGGATTGGCAACGACAAGATTTTTCGCCCGTGCGCTCCGTGCCTTCACATCAATATCAATTTGCCCGAGCGTCACCGAAACCCCCAGCGTCCGGCTCGCCTCACGCTCAATATAATTTTTAGCGATGATGTTCATATTCATCATCAAATAAACCCCGCCCCCAAACAAAAGAGCCATCGCCACACTCGAAATCGTCATCGCTGATTTTGTAATAGTCATAACAATCCTCTTTTTAACCCTCTGTAAATTATTTACAATTACAGTGATTAAAATACGCGATTATACCGCCAACGCAAAGTACGAGAATCCAATGACCGACTCCCAAGCCAACGCTGCCCTGCCCACCGAAGCGACAGAACCCACGCCTACGCCCGCAATAACCACGCCGCCGCAAAAACAAAAAATAAAAATGAACCGCAGTCAATATGACGGTGCGGTCGGAAAAATCTATAAAATCTGGCTGCTGAATTTCTTTATGAAGATCATCACACTCGGCATCTACAGCTTCTGGGGCAAAACCCGCCTGCGTAAATATATCGCCAGCTCCTTCATTCTGGGCGGCGACCGTTTTGAATATACCGGAACGGGTAAAGAATTATTCCTCGGATTCCTAAAGGCCGTCCCGTTCATCATTTTAGTCTACGCCCCCTATATCACCGCAACCATCATCGCGGGCGAAGAAGCCGCATGGCCCGCCATATTCCTGTTACCCTTCCTCTATATCGTCCCCATGGCGATTTTTATGGCTCTACGCTACCGCCTCAGCCGCACAACATGGCGCGGCGTGCGCGGCTCCCTGACAGGCTCCGCAATCAAATACGGCAACCTGTCGATAAAACGAACATTCATAAACATGATAACTCTAGGAATTTTTATTCCTTACTCTGACATGGAAAAATATAAATTTATTGTAGAGCACGCTTACTTTGGCAACGTAAAAGCAGAATTTAAAACCTCGGCAAAATCATTAATAAAAACACATATCATTACATTGTTTCTAATGATTCCAACTTTGGGATTTTCACGCCTTTGGTACACAGCAGCCCTACAACGCGCCAAAATGAACGGACTTTTCATCGGTGATTTAAGATTCAAATCCAACGTCACGGGGGTGGATATGCTGAAAAACACTCTTATAAACCTCCTCATCCTCGTCTGCACCCTTGGCCTCGGAACGCCCTTCATCATCAACCGCAACATGAAATTCATGGCGCGGCATAACGTGATCGGCGGCGATCTCGACACATCACAGATCATGCAGGCGAAAGGCCAGAAAGCCAGCGTCGGCGAAGGGCTCGACGACTTCATGGGTCTCGACGGTGGCTTCCTCGGATGACAACACACACTGTCCCCGGCAGATTTTTCGACGGCAAATCGGCCACCGCGCACGATGTCCTCGTTGAACCCGCCGGGTCGCACCTCAATATTTTTAACGTCGCCGATAAATCCTTATTAAAACGCTGGAGCTACAACGAAATAAAAATCCTAGAGGAACCCGAACCGCCCCAGCCCGTCAAAATAACCTCCACCCGCGAACCCGACGCTCGCCTTCATTTCAAAGCGTCAAAGGACTGGCAGCGCATCCGCCAGCACCTCCCCAAATCTGCCTTCCCGCCAACCCTGCCCGTTGGCCTCCCGCATTTTATCGGCTACGCCGCGTTTTCAATCGTCGTCTTGCTTGGCGCTTATTTTTACCTGCCCTATTTCTTTGAAGCCTCCAGCATCCTGATCCCGAAAAAATGGGAACAAAAACTCGGAGAAATGGCCGTAACCTCGATCATCGACACACCCGTCTGCAACGATCCGGAAGGCCGAAAAGCTCTCGACAAAATCATGCGAAAACTAGGAACCGGAACAAACGGTAAAACACAATACGCAATCGAAGTCGCCGACAACCCCGAAACCATGAACGCTCTCTCCGCGCCCGGCGCCCGTCTTATCCTATTCAGCGGGATCATAGAAAAAGCAGACACGCCCGAAGAGGTCGCCGGCGTCCTCGCGCACGAAATCGCCCACGGAGAACTTCGCCATCCGACAAAAGGCCTGACCAGAAGCCTCGGATTCTCCCTCCTGTTCAGCGCCATCTTTGGCGATGCAGGCAACATGTCCCAAATTGGCTCGCTGCTCGGAGAAATGAGTTATAACCGCGCCGATGAACTGGCCGCCGACGCAGAAGGCCAGAATATCCTGATCCGCGCTCAGTTAAATCCCAAAAGCATCACAACTTTTTTTGAACGCCTTCAGAAAGAAGAAAGCAAAGATCAAGACATCATCGGCGAGAATAAAATTCTTAACTATCTTTCAACCCACCCCCTGACCGCCGAGCGCATCGCCCGCCTCAACGCTAAAAAATTCCCCGCGCAAAAAACGGATCCCCTCCTCACCAACCGCGAATGGAACAACCTGAAAAAAATATGTGAAACAACATCGATATATGCGCCGATAAATAAGAATTCCGTAAAATAAAGTTTCGCATCTACCAAAGATCGAAAATAAAGTGTAGAATAAGGCTAAGTATTTCCTTCGTCCTTTCACAATTTCCACAATCATCAAATTTTCACAGTCACCTTTTCGAGTAGGGAGCATCAGACATGATTAAAAAGATTTCAGCCGAAATTCTCGGTACGCTTATATTGACCTTAGCCGTGGCCGTTTCATTGGCGGGTACATTTCCCGTCCCAACCCCGATCATCGCCGGATTGGCACTAGGCATGGGTGTTTACTCCTTGGGCAATATTTCCGGCGCACACTTCAACCCGGCCATTACATTAAGCCTGCTCGCCATCAAAAAAATATCGGTCAACGATGCTGTTATTTACATCTGTTCACAGCTAATCGGTGCGGCAGCCGCAGCCCACATCGCCCGCCATATGGTATCCGTCGCACCCGCGGTAAACCCCGACGCCTACCCGATTATGATGGCAGAACTGATTGGAACCTTCATCTTTGCAACAGGTGTTGCCGCAGCCGCGCATGACAAAGTCTCGCCTGGCGCCTCTGGTCTCGTGGTCGGCGGTTCTTTATTACTTGGCATCTCCGTAGCGGCCTCTGTCTCCATCGGCATCTTGAATCCAGCAGTTGCTCTCGGCCTCGGCTCATTTTCATACAGCTACATGCTCGGCCCGATCGTTGGCGCCATACTCGCCATGGCCTTTTACAAATATATTTCTGAATAATTGAAAAACTCTAAAAATAAAAAGGGCGGCTTTTAAAGCCGCCTTTTTTTATTCTGCTGGAAAAAGCTGGCGGAGAGGACAGGATTCGAACCTGCGAGACGTTGCCGCCAACACGCTTTCCAGGCGTGCGCCTTAAACCACTCGGCCACCTCTCCGCATCGTATAGACATCGGACGGTAGACGGTATAAGTTAAAAAGCCTGTATTGTCCACTATTTACCTTTCCTCAGGGGGGTCTCCATGCGTAGCCTCGGTTTATTAACATTCCTGCTGATCCCGGCGATGGCCGCGCTGGGTCACGACCTGTATCTGTTTTACCAAAATCAGGAAAAAGGCTTTGAATTCGCGGCCTTGGGCTTCATCTGGACGCGTTACGAACCGGAAAGCTACAAATCAGCCGTTGAAATAACCACGCCGGACGGTTACTGGCCCTATATCAACTTCATTCTGGCGCAAAAAGCCGTTCTGGTGGGGGTCGTCTTCGCGGCGATAATGATGGTCTTCATAGGTCTGCTGCAACTCCTCGGTGTCGGCGGAGAAAGAAAAATCAAGGCTCCCTCCGGCAGCCGCCGCTCCGATGAAATTATGGGCAAGAAAAGCGCGAAATATAAATACAACCGGAAATAACGCGCCACCCTATCCAAAAATCCCGCAAAGCCGCCGGATTTCCCGGTCAATCAACTCGAGATCCTCAGGCCGCGAGAGCCTGTGGTCGCCATCTTCAACAAAAACAACATCAATCTCCGAACCGCTAAAATTTTTCTGTATTTTAACGGCCGTTTCCCACGGCACATCCTTATCCTGCATCCCCTGAATAAGACAAACAGGACAATCAATCGATCGCGGCCTATCTAACACCATATGCGACTGCGATTCTTCATACAGTTTCAAGGTAAACTCATAAGGTGTGTCGCTATAATCATTCTCTATAGCAACAATACCTGCCTCATCCAGCGTACGTTTCTGAGCCGGAGTCATCGCCCCGTACAGATCCTTTGTAAAATCCGGGGCGGCAGCAATCCCAACAAACCCCAAAAGCGTTCCAGTCCATCTCAACGCCATCAACAAAGCAATCCACCCCCCCATCGACGACCCAACCAGAACAACAGGCCCGGACGGAGAAATATGGTTCAAAACATCGAGCGCATCATACATCCACCCGCCAATCGTCCCATCGCTAAAATCCCCTTCGGACTGCCCATGGCCGGAATAATCAAACCGGACATACGCCTGCCCGCGTTTCCGGCATTGTTCTTCAAGATACGATGCCTTCGTCCCGTTCATATCGGAACGATACCCCCCGCAAAACATCAAAAGCGGGAGCTTCTTGCCCTTCACATCACTTTCCGTGTAAATATAAGCCAGAGTGGGTTTTCCCGGTCTGACCAGCATTTGAATGGATGGATCTTGTAAACTTTGCGCTTTCATATTTTGCCACTATAGATAAAATTGTATGGCCTGTTAAGGGACAACCATGAACGGATTAAACGCCCAGCCTGTTATCATGCAGATCATCCCTGAACTGGGCCCCGGCGGCGCAGAGCAGGGCTGCATCGACATCGCGGCGGAACTCGTCCGCAGCCGCGCCCAAGCCATCGTTGTGTCCAACGGCGGCGCACGCGTCCCGGAACTCCAGCGCATCGGCGCGGTGCATATCAACATGCCCGTCCACAGCAAAAACCCGTTCATCATGTGGAAAAATTCCATCGTCCTGCGGAAATTGATACGCCGCTATAACGTCAACATCGTCCACGCCCGGAGCCGCGCCCCAGCATGGAGCGCCCTGAACGCCTGCAAAAACACCAGCGCACATTTCATCACCACCTGCCACGCCCCCTATAACATCCACGGCGAAAGCAAAAGATTCTACAACAGCTCGATTGCGCGGGGCGAACGCGTTATCGCCATATCGGAAACCGTCGCCCGCTATTTGCGTGAAAATTACAAAATAGATGAATCGCGCATTCGCGTTATTCCACGCGGAATTGCCCTTGAAAAATTCCATCCGACCGCCGTCACGCCAGAGCGCTTAATCACCCTCGCCCGCGAATGGCGCGTACCCGATGGTGCAAATATTGTAATGATGCCGGGACGCATCACGCGCTGGAAAGGCCATCAGATCCTGATCGAAGCCATTGCGCGTCTGGGTCGACGCGATATTTTCTGCGTAATGATCGGATCAGACCAAGGCCGCACCGAATACCGCAAGGAACTCGAAGACACAATCCAGAGCAAAGGACTAAGCGGACGCGTTCGCATTGTCGATCACTGCAACGACATGCCAGCCGCCTATATGCTGGCCACCGTTGTCATCTCCGCCTCGACCGACCCCGAAGGCTTTGGCCGCGTACCCGTGGAGGCGCAAGCCATGGGTCGCCCCATCATCGCCAGCGATCACGGCGGCGCACAAGAAACAATCGTTCGCGGCGAAACCGGATGGCTGATAAAACCGGCCGACCCCGCCGCCCTCGAAAACGCAATCCACGAAGCACTAGCCTTAAACCCGATGCAGCGCGCCGTTCTGGCCACAAGAGCCATGGCGCACATCGCGGCCAATTTCACACGAGAGCAAATGGCGGACAAAACATTAAATGTCTACGCCGAACTTATTCAAGGAAACGCTTTCTCATCCCCGCTTGCCGCACAACAACCTTTCCACGCGGAAACAGGCAGAGCGGGATTAAGAACGGCCGCCGAGTAAACTATGGCGCGGATGGAAAAAATCCTTGTCATCAAACTGGGGGCACTCGGAGATTTCATTCAAGCCCTCGGCCCCATGGCCGCCATCCGCCGCCATCACCCAAACGCCAACATAACAATCCTGACAACCGCACCCTTTAAAAAATTTGCCGAAGGATGCGGATATTTCAACAAAGTGCATATCGACGAAAAGCCGGGAGTTTTAAATATCGGCGGATGGAAACGACTGAAGAAATTTTTAAACACGGAAAAATTTTCCCGTATCTACGACCTTCAAAATAACGACAGAACCCGTTTCTACTTTCTCCTCCTCACGAAAAAAAATAAGTCAGAATGGGTCGGAACGGCGCGGCACGCCTCACATCGCAACACATCGCCAGACAGAACATCCGGACACGCACTCGAAGGGCATGCTCAAACGCTCGCCCTCGCTGGAATCAAAGATGTTGGTATCGACACGCTGGAATGGATGAAAGAATCCATCGACTCATTCGGTGTTCGCCGCCCATTTGTCCTGCTCATTCCCGGCTGCTCTCCGCAACGCCCGGAAAAACGCTGGCCGGCGGAAAATTATGCACGCCTAGCGCAAATTCTAATCCAGTGTGGATTCCAACCCGTCATTATCGGCGGTCCCGCCGACCAGGATTCCGTTGAGAAAATAATGCGCTCTTGCCCCGAAGCATCAAACCTGTCCGGGCAAACTTCACTCGAACAAATCGCAACGCTCGCACGAGAGGCCGCCGCAAGCATCGGCAACGACACCGGCCCCCTGCACCTGATCGCCGCAACGGGATGCCCGGTGCTGGCGCTGTTCTCCGGCACAAGCCACCCTGTCAAACACGCCCCACGCGGTGAAAAAGTTGAAATCCTTATTGAAAACGATTTAAAAAAGCTTCCTATCGAAAAAGTGCTAGAACACTTCCGCCCGCGGCACGAACCAATAAAAAAATCAGCCGCGCTGCATTAGAAACACGCCCTAATCTCTTTTTTCTTCCGCCTGAAATTCCGGACAATAAATTTGATGCAGACACCCGAGCAACTGCTGAACGGCATCACTACAAAGAGAATAATAAATCGTCTGGGCATCACGGCGATTATTCACAATACCGTCCCGGCGCAACCGCGCAAGATGCTGCGACAACGCAGACTGACTCAAGCCGACGATCTTCTCCATCTCGCCGACATTTTTTTCACCCATAAAAAGCGTACAAACGATCATCAATCGTTTTTTGTTAGCAAGCGCCCGAAGCAGCCTAACAGCCTCCTCAGATTTTTGTTCGAGATGTTCAATATCCATGGTACATGCCGGAAAAAATGACTTGGAAAGTTACACAATTAAAATGACGATTCCGCCAAAACTCAAGTCACACCCTGAACACAATCATCCATCATTTTTCCTCCCGAATCAATTCTCGTTTCGTCGGCAGCCCCTTTTGAATAGACACTGCAATACAATCAGGAAGAGCCGACAACAACCAAACAAAGAAATATGTAATCAACGGAAAGGCAATCCGCCCGCGCCCGCGCTCGATTCCCCCGGCAATAATCTCCGCCGCCCTTTTTGATGTCATAATAAACGGCATAGGAAAATCATTCACATCCGTAATCCGCGAATGAACAAATCCGGGGGTGACAACATGAATCCTCACCCCTGTACGTGCCAACGCACCAAGCAAGGCCTCGCCGTACGCACGCACCGCCGCCTTTGATGCACTATAGGCCGGCGCACTCGGCCAGCCGCGAAACCCCGCCAGCGAACTCATCAAAACAATATGTCCATTTCCCCGCTCGACCATACGCGGCAAAAGCGGCTCAATCGTATTGAAAACACCCGTTACATTGACAGAAAATATTTCCCTGACCTGCTCAGGATTTTCAATCCCCTTGCTCTTGCCCATCCCGGCGGAAATACCGGCATTGGCAATAACAACATCGACGGGAAAATCAGCATCAATTTTCTGTAACCAGTCACGCATGCCCTCACGATCCGTAACAGACAACATGGCAAAAGCAACATGCGCGCCGCGCTCGCGGCACTGATCCGCAACACCCGCCAACCGCCCAGCATCCCGCCCCGTTAACGACAGACGTACACCCTGCGCCGCATAATACAACGCCAACGCCTCGCCGATACCACTTGATGCGCCCGTAATAACAATATGGTTAAATTTACTATTTGAATTTCCAGCCATTTGTATTCTAATACAACGGAATGAACATGGAATAAAGCCGATAGAAAAAATGACTGATATGAAACGCCGTGGCCTGATGTACGTAATGTCCTCTCCCTCCGGGGCTGGGAAAACCACGATCACCCGCGCCCTGCTGAAAAACAATGAGGACGTAACCGTTTCCATCTCATGCACCACCCGCCCGCGCCGCGCCGGAGAAGTCCACAAACAAGATTATTATTTCGTCAACACCGACGAATTCCGTAACATGGTTGACGATGGCCAGATGCTCGAACACGCCAAGGTTTTTGACAATTATTACGGAACGCCGAGAGAGCCAGTCGAAAATGCCCTCTCAAACGGCAAAGATGTCATCTTCGACATCGACTGGCAGGGAACCCAACAACTCTGCGAAATAGCCCGCGACGATGTGGTTAGTGTCTTTGTTCTCCCACCATCGCGCCGCGAACTCGAAACCCGCCTGCGCGATCGCTCACGCGACACAAAAGAAACCGACGAACAAATCCGCCACCGCATGTCAAAAGCCGGCGATGAAATGTCGCACTACATGGAATACGACTATGTCATCGTCAACAGCGACATCGGCGAAGCCACCCGTAAGGCACAGCTGATCCTCGACGCTGAACGCCTGAAACGCCAGCGCGTCATCGGTCTTTCGGATTTTGTACGAGGATTAAAAGAAGGTCTGTAATCTCTACGCCCGCGCCAGATCTATAAATTGCTGAACCGAAAAATTTTCTGCGCGATCGGTCGGATCAATACCCAACCGCTCAAATTTATCTTCATACGGTTTCAAACTCGTCCGAACCATTTTCCGCCTCTGTCCGAACGCCGCCGCCGTTACACGCTCAACAGCAGAAAAACCAGGCGCATCCACTCCAAGCTTTCTAGGAACAAAATGAACGACACTACTGGAAACCTTGGGCGGCGGCGTAAAGGCCGAGGGCGGCAAATCAAAACAAACCCGCACATCGCAGAGCCACTGGGACAAAATCGCAAGCCGACCGTAAGCCTTCGTCCCCGGCAGTGCAGCAATCCGGTGACCAACTTCTCTTTGAAACATCAAAGTCATCGATTGAAACGCGCCCGGAACATCCCGAACCTGCCGCAACCAATTCACCAACAACGGAGTTGCAATATTATAAGGAAGATTGGCAACAATGGCTCTCGGCTCCTCCGCCAATTTAAGCAAATCCAGTGACAGCGCATCACCTGCAATAATCTCTAGCCTCCCAGCGCCTGCATCCTTCAATCCTTGCAGGGCGACAACGGCACGCGGATCGAATTCCACGGCAATCACTTTTTTAGCGTTGGTTTTGAGAAGACTACGCGTTAAGCCTCCCGGCCCCGGCCCGATCTCAATAACGGTAACTCCCGAAAGATCGCCTGCCTGCCGCGCAATCTTATCGGTGATATTCAAATCAAGGAGGAAATTCTGACCCAACGCCTTCTTGGCGCGAAGCTCATGCGCCGCGATCACATCGCGCAGCGGGGGAAGGGCATCAGGATTGAACACGATTCTCAATAAACGCCGAAGTTTTCAAATCAAGCAACTGCCGCGCCTGCATACGCTCAAGTCTCTGAACACCGATCGTGCTATAGACCTTGTCCCGCGACGGAATTGTTTCATCGGCAATAACCCGAACATCGCGCAAGAAAACAAGATGATACCCGTCAACCGTCCGCACTGGCTGGCTGACCTGATCTTTCTGAAGACCGATAACAGCTTGCTCGATTTCCGGTTGCAACTGCCCTTGCTGGATCCAGCCAAGATCACCGCCCCGCGCCGCGCCGGCCGCACTGGAAAATTGTTGGGCAACTTTAAAAAACGGCGTCTTGCCTGAACTGATTTCAGAAGACAATTTCTCGCCAAGACGTTTTGCATCGGCCTCCGAAGCTTTCTCATCAACCGGCAGGAAAATTTCCGCCAGCAAATACTCGGACTTTCCCTTTGATTGACCAAGTCGCGCCAGATAATCATCGACATCATTATCGGTCACATTAACCTGTGGCCGCATAACCTGTTGAATCACTTTCGACCATCCGACCTGCGCCCTGATCTGACGCTCCATCGTCATCATGTTAATCCCGTCATGCTTCATCGCCCCAAGAAACTGCTCAAGGGTCAGATTATTCTGCTGCGCAAGCATGGAAAAAGCCTGCTGCACTTCTTCTTGAGAAACCGTGATACTGAGACGCTTGGCCTCCTGCATCTTAAGCTGCTCCTCGATCAGGTCATTCAGAACCTGACCCGTAAGCTTTTCCCGGATTTCCTGTGTCGGCGGCAATCCCGACGATGCAACGACAAGATGCAAACGATCATTCAAATCTTTTATACTGATCGCATCCTGATTGACGACGGCGGCAATCCCCTCGCTCTGGGCAAAAGCAACAACGGGCAGGACGGAAAAAATCAGGAAAGCAAAAACATAAAAAGCGCGCATGGCAAATCTCTTTGTTTCAAAGGACATCAAACATATAAGCGCATAACCCCGGCGCGTCAAACACATACGTCAAATCATGCGGCGAGGTTCAGGGCAAACCGCCCGCCGGGTCTATATTGCCCTAGATAAGTGGGCAATATAGCATCCATGGCCGTCGGCACGATGCCAAGTTCCGCAAACCCCGGAAGCCCGCCGCCCCCAATAATCGAATCGGTTTTGAGCGATTCCACCTGATCCCGCGTCAGAGCCGGATTTGGTAACAACCCCAAAACCGAGGCCTGCATCTTGGCAACACAGAACGGCATATTAACCAGCCGCCGCGTCAATCCGGCATAACGAAATAACCGGGCATAAATATCCTTGAAACTAACCACTTCTGGCCCGCCCAGTTCAAAAACATACCCCGCCGTCGCCGGGTTTTTAATTACCGCCATCACAGCATTGGCAACATCGCCCGCATAAACAGGCTGAAATTTCGTATGCCCACCGCCAATCAAGGGCAGAGCAGGCATAATCTGCGCCAACCGCGCAAAACGATTAAAGAAATTATCCTCTGGCCCAAAAATAATACTGGGACGCAGAATCGTCGCTGCCTGAAAATTTTCGAATACCGCCTTCTCGCCCTCAAGCTTTGTCTTTGCGTATTGGGAAACGCCTTTATCAACACCCAACGCCGAAACATGAACAAATCGTTTAACTTTTTCATACGCGCACGCGGCGGCAATCACCCCTGGCAGGTCTACATGGGTTTTCTTGAAATCACCCTTACGGCGTTCATGCAAAATACCAATGCAATTAACCACGACATCCGCCCCATGAACGGCGTTGCCGATACTAACCGGGTTGGAGTAATCACAGGCAAAAGGCACGACCTGCCCGACCACCCCCGCCGGACGCAGGAAAAACGCGCTCTCCGGAACCCGCGTCACGACCTTGACCGTATAACCTTCCCTAGCCAGTTCAGCGACAACACGCCGCCCGACAAACCCCGTTCCGCCAAACACAGCCGCAATTTTTCGGATAAAGCTCATAATCGATTAACCCCTTCTTTTCACAAGAATAGTCGCCCTTCCGCACCAATGTCCAGCCCGCCGCCCCACAAAAAGATTTACATAACTTAAAAATATTGCTATGGTTCGACACGAAAAATACAAACGAGAAAATCGCATGGAATACAAAAGACAAAAAACACTGGTCACAAACGAAACGGATAAATTCCGCTCCGCCATCAGAAACAGGGAAAGCGACTCCGTTATCTATTCAAGGCCAAACCCGGAAAAAGAAAAAATCCGAGCAGCAATGCAAAACACGTTCAACCAGCTGGCGCATTCCATTGAACCTCCCGCCCTGCTTTTATTAGAAGAATTATCCAGCCAGAAACTCTCAGGAAAATTTGACGGAATATTGCAAGAACTAAACAGCATGCAGCTAAATTTCTCCTTGGCAACAGGCCAGAAAACCTCGCTCATCATAGCCGAAAACACCCATATTCTCACGCCGACAGCATACAAAAGAGATATACCAATCCTTATGGCACATTGGTCGATTTCAGGAAAAGGCGCCCTAAACGAAAAACAAAAAGAAACCCTCCCCGAAGGCGACTGGGGATTTTTCACTCCAGAAAGCTATCCAGTTTTACACGGATACGATCCATACAATGCGTCCGTATCAATCATCATAACGCCGGGACGCTAAACCCTCTCCACAAACCCGTCCATCACGCACTTCACATCCCCATCCCCGAATTTGATGTCCAGCTTGCGCCCATCGACATTAACGATAACGCCCTCGCCGAACATATCGTGCGAAACGCGCTGGCCGCGCAAGAAAGAGGACAATGGCTTCTCCGCACGGGACGATGTCGGACGCGCCGCGCCAAACCCGCTTGAATCCCAATGCTGCGATCGTCCCGATTGATAAAGCCCGGACTCGGACATGGTTTCAATATGAGCAGGCGGTAATTCATCAATAAACCGCGACGGAATCGCGCTCATCCAATTCCCGTACATACGCCGATTGGCCGCAAAAGAAATATAAGCGCGCTTCCGCGCCCGCGTCATACCGACATAGGCCAGCCGCCGCTCTTCCTCCAGCCCCTTGATCCCGTTTTCATCCATCGTGCGTTGCGATGGGAATAATCCGTCCTCCCACCCCGGCAGAAACACCGCATCAAACTCCAACCCCTTCGCCCCATGCAGCGTCATAATAGAAATCGATTCCGCCATATTATTGTTTTGATTCTCAAGCACCAACGCCACATGCTCTAAAAATTCAGCCAAGCTCCCATATTCCTGCATCCCGGAAACAAGCTCTTTTAAATTCTCAACCCGCCCCGGCGCTTCCGGTGTCTTATCCTCTTTCCACATCTGCATATAACCGGACTCGTCCAGCACCAGTGCCGCCAGCTCCGCATGATTCATCGTATCAACCAACGACCGCCAGCGCGCAAAATCATCCATCAATTTCATCAAGGTTGCTTTAACTTTCGGGCGCAATTCACCCCCTTGCGTCATATCCATGATCGCAATACCAAGGGCAATCCCCTTACTTCGCCCATAAGCATAAAGCGCGGCAATCGTCGAATCCCCCAGCCCCCGCTTGGGCGTATTGATAATCCGCTCCAAGGCTAAATCATCATGCGGCTGCGCGATCACACGCAAATAGGCCAGCGCATCGCGGATTTCCATCCGCTCATAAAATCGCGGGCCGCCGATCACCTTATACGGCAAGCCCAGCTTGATAAACCGCTCCTCGAACTCCCGCGTCTGAAACCCCGTCCGCACCAAAACCGCAATCTCGCTCAAGGAAAATTTCTTCCGCTGAAGCTGCTCAATCTCCTCACCGACCCAGCGCGCCTCGGCCTCCCCGTCCCACAGCCCGCGCACGATAATCTTCTCGCCCTCGCCCGCCTCCGACCACAATTCCTTCCCCAACCGCCCGTCATTGTGAGAAATCACGGCTCCGGCAGCTTTCAAAATCGTATTCGTCGAACGGTAATTCTGCTCCAGCCGGATAATCTTCGCCCCCGGAAAATCCTGCTCGAACTTCAAAATATTTCCGACTTCCGCGCCGCGCCAGCCATAGATTGATTGGTCATCATCACCGACACAGCAAATATTATTCGATCCCTGCGCCAGCAAGCGCAACCACAAATACTGCGCCACATTCGTATCCTGATATTCATCGACAAGAATATATCGAAACCGCCGATGATAATCTTTCAAGACTTCCGCATTCTTCGGATCACGCAAAATCGTAATCATGTGCAAGAGCAAATCGCCAAAATCACACGCATTCACGGCACGCAATCGGTCTTGATAAGCGCGATACAAAGCGGGCAATTTCCCGTCCGCCGCATCGCTGGCATCCCCGACCCCAAGCTGCGCCGGATTCAAACCCCGATCTTTCCACCGCTCAATCAAACTCATCATCGCCTTGGGAACCCATTTTTTACAATCAATCCCTTCGGCCTCCATGATTTGCTTCAAAAGCCGCGCCTGATCATCCGGATCTAAAATGGTGAAATTGCTCGACAACCCAACCAGATCCGCATGCCGCCGCAGCATTCTTGCCGCGATCGAGTGAAACGTCCCCAGCCACCAGCCCTCCACAGGCTGCCCGCCCAGAATATGCGACACCCGCTCCTTCATCTCCTGCGCGGCTTTATTGGTAAAAGTTACCGCCAAAATCTGCGACGGATACGCCCGTCCCGTATTCAGCAAGTGCGCCAGCCGCGTCGTCAAAACCCGCGTCTTGCCCGTTCCCGCTCCCGCCAGAACAAGAACAGGCCCATCCAAAGCCTCCACCGCCGCTTTCTGTTCGGGATTCAAATTTTGAAGATATGCCGGAAGATCGGACGAGACTATATTTGAAAAACTCTGCATCCCTAATAGATAGGGATTTTTTTATAAAGCGGCAACAAGATTAACCCGCCGCCTTTTTTTGTCCCGGCGCGGGGGCGGAGGCCACCTGGTTCCGGCCATTATGCTTGGCGGTATAAAGCGCGGCATCGGCGCGGCCAATAATGTCATCCGGTGCTTCACCCGAAACATACTGCGCCACCCCGCCCGACAGCGTAATCCGCCCGAGTTTTTCACCACTCGTCCGGTTAATCACTTCCTTGCCGGCAACCGCCTTACGCAAGGAATCCGCAACCTTAATGGCCGCCTGAATATTCGTCTCGGGCAGAATAATAGCAAACTCCTCGCCGCCGAAACGCGCCACCATATCACGCCCCTTAACGCCATCGGTCAATGTGCGCGCAACAAGGCGCAAAACCTGGTCGCCCACCTGATGCCCGTAATTATCGTTAAAGCTTTTGAAATAATCGACATCCATCATCAAAAGAGAGAACGTCAGTGAATCTTTCTGTGCCTGCGCCGAGATCCGCTTAATCTCGGCATCAAAGGCCTTGCGGTTGGCCAAATTAGTAAGCCCGTCCGTCAAGGCTTCCTTCCGCACCAACTCAAGATCACGTTGCAATTCCTTCATCGCCACGGAAGAACGACTGAGTTCCTCTTCAAGCGACTGGTTCTGCCGCATCATATCTTGCGTCCCCTGAACCACATCGTTGAGAATTCCCTCGACTTCCTGCTGGCTGATATTTTTCTTATCCTTGATCCGCCCGGTCACACCGCTCAATTTTTCATTATACTTGCTCGTCGCGTCCTTGGCCGTCGTGACAAGCCCGTTCATTTCCTTGATGGTATTTTGAATCCGGTCGCCCGCCTGCCGCACGCGCTCGTGTTCACGCGACTCGCTTAAAAACCGTTGATAAATTTCCTGACACCGTTCATTCGTCAAAGCCTGCCCCGACGAAACCAGCACATCCACCGCCCGGACAATCTCCGGATTTTCGCCGGAATAATACGTGTACCAGAGCTGAAAATTCTCCGGCACAGGCAGCAGCTTTTCCTTCTGCAGCCTCTCAAATGCCGCTTTTGAAAACTTCGCGGCTTTTTCTATGGAATGTTCGTAATACAAGAAAAACCTTATCTCTTAATTAGCGGTGTCTAATATTAGACCCCTCACCTACTTATATGATAACCCTATGCGCCTCAGATAAAACAGAATTTTTTCACTTTTTCAATCCGTCCAGAAAAGCTTTTAAGCCGCCCGCCCCCTCCAGCACCGCAAACATCGCGGCATCCGGGGGCTGCGTAAAATTCTCCGCCGCCGCTTTTTTAAGGAATTCCAGCAAGAAATCCCAATAACCAAAGACATTCAAAACGGCAATCGGCTTGGAATGCAGCCCCAATTGCCGCCATGTCAGGACTTCAAAAAACTCGGCCAACGTCCCCATCCCGCCGGGCAGGACAAGAAACCCATCCGCCATCGCCGCCATTTCGACCTGCCGCTCATGCATGGTCTCGGTCAGGCGAAGCTCGCTCAAACCAGTATGCGCCACCTCCATATCCTTTAAAAACCCGGGGATAATCCCGGTGACTTTCCCGCCATGCGCGAGTGCCGCATCCGCCACCGCCCCCATCAAGCCGATATGCGCGCCGCCATAAACAACGTCAAACCCCTCCCGCGCCAGCATCGCGCCCGTCTCCCGCGCAACATCAAAATACGGCGCGGCCACATGCCGCCCGGCCCCGCAAAAAACACAGATGGTTTTTGTCTGATTCATAAGGGACTATACAGTTGAATTGATAATGATCCATCCCAAGAATCTGCTGTCATCCTGAGCGCCAGCGAAGGATCCCGTCGGGATGTTTCGCTACGCTCAACATGACAATGGATAAATTTTAGAATAACGACAAAATCAAGCCGTTTGCTTCATCGAAAAATCGGCGTTGTTCTGCGGCTTCATCGCATGTTCCGGCGGCGGCAGGATCAGTTTCGCAACAACATCCTTGGCTCCTGAATTGACATCACTGATCGCCAGCTTATCGGCCTTCACGCCGCTCATATAACTCAAATCAGAATTCATCTTAATCTCGGCGGCAGTCGGCCCATTATTCTGCAGCACACCCTGAGAATCGCCCATCTTAGCCTGTAAAACTTTATTTTCATCACCCTTCACCAAGGCTTTAAGCTGGCTATCATTCCCCGACTGCACAGCTTGCGTAATCATCTCGGCATTGATCTTCTGTTTTCCCTCGACATAAACCTCGTCATATTTTTCCTTGTTATCGACCATGACCTCCAGCACTCGGTCATTATCGGCGGCCTTCTGCATGAACGGATCTTTCGTCACATCGCGGGTCAGGAATTCCATCATCTGCTTCGGCGTCTCGACCTTGTTCCAGTCAATACGCGGCGGCGGCCCCTTACCCTGCGACGCCAATTCATTTTGCGCGTCCGTCTTGGCCTGAAGATTTTCCAGCGTCTTCGCAACGGCCGATTTTACAGCCTCGCTCTTCACATTATTATTAGCATCACCATAAATCGCATCAATCGCCGTCCAGACATTCGACGCCGTCGGCGCAACCGCTTGCCCGGCCATACTCGACGCCGCCTGTATCAACGGCGATGTTCCGCCGGGAACGGATGGAATCGCACTGCCAACAATCTTTGCGGCCTCGGGATCAACCTCATTCAGCGCCTCCATGAACTCGGATTTAATTTCCTTGTCCATCTCCATATAGGTATCGACGGCAGCCTCTTGTTTTTCAATCTGCTTTTCAGGATCGGGCGGCGCTTGATTGACCACCTGATTGACATTGATCTTATCGACGGGCTTTAGCGTCGGCATATCAATCTTCTGGTTAATCAGGTCAGTCGGGAAAATCGCATCAGGTTCTTTTTGCTGATCTTCCATGAAGGGATGCTTGGCATTGGGATCGGCACTTACCGCCGCCGCCATAGCCGCCGAGCTGGCATTGGTAACATCGACAGAATGACGATTGGTGCTCGCTTGAATCGCCCCGAGCAAATCAAGAGCCTCGCCATTACGGGCATCCCGTCCATAGGGGCTGGTATTAAAGATGTTATCTTCTTTTTTGATCATCTTAATCCCTGTCGATCCTAAGAGATATTAACCGAATCCTCGTTAAGAATTCCTTAACGACATCGCGCAAACCCTGAAAAATCAAGGTTATCTCTCTATAACCCGTTGTTTTTATTCATTAACTAATCCAGCACAACCCGGCGGTAACTTAACGCCTCCGCCATGTGCCCTCGGCTGATCTCAGGGGCTAAAACCCCAGTCCGCACGGCCTCTAAATCCGCGACCGTCCGCGCCACCCGGAGCAAGCGGTAATAGGCTCGCGCCGAAAACCGGGCACTTTCCATGGCCTTGTTCAAAAGGTCTTTCGCCCCGCCCTCAAGCGGCGCGATAGCCTCCAGCGTCTTGCCATCTGCCCGAGCATTTAGCATAAAAGGGTTCTCGTTGGCAAGTTTCGTAAATCGCTGGCCTTGGATCTCCCGCGCCTGCATCACCCGCACCGCGACATCGGCGGAACTCTCCCCCTTGCCCACCGCGTTCAAATCCGCCACCAGCACCGGCGGCACATCGACCTGTAAATCGATTCGATCCATCAAGGGGCCGGAAATTTTCGATTGGTAATCCGCCCCACAGCGCGGCGCCTTTGTGCATTCCCGGTCTTCCTCACCCAGATGCCCGCACCGGCACGGATTCATCGCCGCCACCAGTTGGAACCGCGCCGGAAACCGCACATGATGATTCGCCCGCGCCACCAGCGTCTCCCCCGTCTCCAAAGGCTGCCGCAGGGACTCAAGCGTCCCCCGGGCAAATTCAGGGAGTTCATCCAGAAACAAAACGCCATGATGGGCGAGGGAAATTTCTCCCGGCTTCACCCGATGCCCGCCACCAACCAGCGCAGGAAGCGACGCCGAATGGTGCGGATCGCGGAACGGACGGTGCTTAAGTAACCCGCCACCCGGCAGCGTCCCCGCCAGTGAATGAATCATCGAAACTTCTAACGCCTCTTTCGCCGATAACGGCGGCAATATTCCGGGCAAGCACGACGCCAGCATCGACTTCCCCGACCCCGGCGGCCCGATCATCAATAAATTATGCCCACCCGCCGCCGTAATCTCTAGGGCGCGCTTCGCCGTCTCTTGCCCCTTTACATCGGCCATATCGGGACCAAAACGCAATTGCTCCTCGCCCAGCTTCGCCGTCGGCGCGGATAAAATCTGCGTACCTTTAATATGATTGATAAGCTGCAATAAGTTACGCGGTGCAAGAATTTGCAAATCCCCCGCCCACGCCGCCTCGCCGCCGCAACTCTCGGGACAGATCAAACTATTGTCATTGACGCTCGCATGAATAGCAGCCGGCAAAATTCCCGCCACAGGCCGGATCGCCGCATCCAGCGACAACTCCCCCAGCACCACAAAATTCTCTAAGCCGTCTTTCGGAATGACATCCATCGCCGCCAACAAGCCCAGCGCAATCGGCAAGTCAAAATGACTCCCCTCCTTGGATAAATCCGCAGGCGCAAGATTGACCGACAAATGCTTGGGCGGCAGCGAAAGCCCCAGCGCATGAAGCGCACCCCGCACCCGCTCGCGGCTTTCCGCCACGGCCTTATCCGGCAACCCGACGATTTGAAATGACGGAAGCCCCGGCGAGATTTGCACCTGCACGTCAATGGCGCGCACATCGATTCCCTGAAACGCCACCGTATTAACGCGTGCAACCATAATCCATATCTCCCCTGCCCAAAGTCATACCTATCAAATAGTAACAAAAGCGCATAATACCTCTAAATCCATGCCTTTTCCCCAAAAAGATAAAATTGTTTCATTCGTTAACGATTGATTCATCTTTGGGGTTTAAAAATTGGGGTATCGAAAGCGTAACCTCAAAGGGTGCAAGGATGTTAGGAAATAAAGAACTCGCCGCCGTCGCCAACAAGCTGGAAGTCCCGGTCATTATCTCGGACATCCTCTCGGGCGAAGACAAACTGACCGATGAGGTGCATTATGGCCTCCACAGCGTCATCAGCGACCAGCAACCCGACACCGCACTCCTCAGCATCGCCCTCGCTGGCCTCAAAATCGCCAACGCATGGCACAAGGCCTCACCCGGCCTCGCCGTCTTGAAAATGGAATGCGAAAACATCGTCGATGAATATGCCGCACTCTGGCTGAAAAACGCCGAAAACAAAAACCTTAGCGACAGTGACATCCTCGATGCCCTGTCCTGCGTCTCTGAAGACCTTGAATGCCTCGGCGAACTTTTAGAACTCGCCATGGGCTTTCTGAAATCAAAGGATGAAACCTGCGCCGCGCTGGCAAAAATTCTGTCCATCCAAGCCAAATCACACGCCATGATCGCCGACGAATTGTTCAGCGCACTTTATACTGAAATGGCGCAAATACCTGACATCGCCCCGGCCATCGCGGATCAAGCCATGACAAACAACGTCATCCCGTTCCGCTCACGCCGCCCGGCATAAATCAGTGCAAACTACGGGTCTTTTTCTGGAGCATAGCCCCAAGCTTGCGCCCGCCCACAAGATGCACATGGAAATGCGGCACTTCCTGACCGCCATCAACACCGGCATTGGAAATAATCCTGTACCCGTCCTCGGTTAATCCCTGCCCGGCGGCAACCTTGGCAACCGCGAGATAAAAACCCCGGATTTCTTCAACACTGGCCTTCAAGGAAAAATCATCAAACGCGACATACTGCCCCTTAGGGATCACAAGAATATGAATGGGAGCCTGCGGCTTAATATCGTGAAACGCCAAAGCATAATTATCCTCGTAAACCCGCTTACAAGGGATCTCCCCGCGCAGGATTTTCGCAAAAATATTGTTCTTGTCGTATCTAGTCATAATATCTCCTCTTGACTTGACCCATACATTCTATATTTCTTGAGACAGAATGTATATCCGGATGCTCAAAAGCAAAATTCACCGCGCCACGGTGACCCAGTGCGATCTTCATTACGAAGGATCCATCACGGTTGACCGTGCCCTTCTGGACGCCACTGGAATCCTCCCCTACGAACAAGTGGACGTCCTGAACATCAACAACGGCGAACGCTTCACCACCTACGCCATCGAAGGAAAGAAAAATTCCGGCATCATCGGCATCAACGGTGCGGCCGCCCGCCTCGCCCAGAAAGGCGACCTCGTCATCATTTGCGCCTATGCGAATATGGAAGAAAAAGAAGCAAAAAAACACAAGCCGATTGTCGTCCTGACCGACGCAAAAAATCGTATCAAAAAATAACCCTATTTTTTTCGCGCCGCTTTTTCATCATGCCCACTGACACCAAGACGTTTTTCCAGCACCGAAAAAACATCCCCCGGCATAATCCCCCGATCCGCCCAGAGCACCATCAAGTGAAACAGCAAATCCGCCGACTCGGTTTTTAATTTTTCATTATCGCCAGACAACGCCTCAACAACGGTTTCATGCGCTTCCTCAATCACCTTCTCGGTAATTTTTTTCGTGCCCTTCTGATAAAGACTGGCCACATAGGATTTTTCTGGATCGGCATTTTTTCGCTCCGTCAAAATATCAAACAGCCGCGAAACAATATCACTCATAAGCGCACCGCAATTCCCGCGGCGTCCATCGCCTCTTTCGCCTCGTGAATCGTAAACTCACCAAAGTGAAAAATCGACGCCGCCAGCACCGCCGACGCATGCCCCTTGATAACCCCATCCACCAGATGCTGTAAATTCCCAACCCCGCCCGAGGCGATCACCGGCACGGAAACCGCATCCGCCACCGCCCGCGTCAATTCCAGATTAAATCCTTGCTTCGTCCCGTCCCGATCCATCGAGGTCAGCAAAATTTCCCCAGCACCATATTCCGCCATCCGCCGCGCCCATTGAACGGCATCCAACCCCGTTCCCTGCCGCCCGCCATGCGTAAAAACTTCCCATCCGCCCTTGCCATCCGATTTAGCATCAACGGCAACAACGATACATTGGCTGCCACATTTACGCGCCGCCTCGCGCACGAAATCCGGATTTTTCACCGCCGCCGAATTGATGGAAACCTTGTCCGCGCCGGCCTCGAGTAACTTACGAATATCATCAAGAACACGCACGCCGCCGCCCACCGTCAAGGGCATAAAAACTTCCTCAGCCGTGCGGTTGACCACATCATAAATCGTATCGCGATTTTCATGCGTGGCGGTGATGTCGAGAAAACAAAGTTCGTCTGCGCCCTGCGCGTCATAGATTTTCGCTTGCTCGACCGGATCGCCCGCATCGATAAGATCGACAAAATTGACACCTTTGACCACGCGGCCATTTTTTACATCAAGACAGGGAATAATCCGGGTTTTCAGCATAAGGGACACAATAACAAAAAATCATGCCTTAAGCGACAGCAGCATCAATCGTATAACCTTTTTGCTGCACACACTCAATAATATGCCGATCCCGCTCGGTCAAAGCCTCAACGTCTTTGGGAAAAACGAGATTTAAACCCCTGCCCACGGCCTGATTAACCATAGCCAGCAAAAAGGCCTGTGCAATGACGGTTTTATTCTCAAACTTGCTCGAAGGATGACGCTCTTCCTGTTTGGTAAGAACCCTTCGAATCTCGGACTCGCTAACCTTAAAAGATCCCCCAATCCTGCCATTCGAATCATAATCACCCTCTGCCGTCCCGCCTTGAAATATGATTTTTCTTTGTCCCTCTACAACACTCAAAAGCTCATTCTGGGCATCAAAATATATCGTATTGATTAGCGCGGCAAAATACACCTGATCACGGGAAAGATCATCGGGATTAATCCCCAACGGTCTTGTCATCTGCTCCAGAGAAAAAACTTCCCCGGCAGCAGAACAAAAATCCTCAGCAAAACAAGACAATTTAAGCCTTTGAACAGCACGAACAGCATTACTCATCACAAACTCCTATAATATCC
>JBASFN010000078.1:0-5332 GCA_049653045.1 Alphaproteobacteria bacterium | reverse complement strand
CTGCAAGGCGTTTTAAACAATCCTCCCTTCGATCAAAATAAAGTTTACAAGCAGATCGAGGACATCATCGATCTGGCGATGGACATCAACGAAGACCGCGCCGAGGCCGAGGCTTTGCTCGCGGCGACCGGCGGCAGACCCGGACGCGGCATGACATATTCCGATGAGTGGATCAATGGCGGGAATCTGTTTGACCGCTTGATCGTTCCGCCGGGGCAAGAAGCCTATTTCAAAAGAATTATGACGACCGTTCTCGACCGGAAATTCGGCGACCGCAGCTATGACAGCGAAGTCGAACAACGGGAGAATATCGGCGAAATACAAACGACCGAACTGGATGTTATCGCCGAGCGCGAGCGCAAGCTGTGCGGCTATAACGAGGCCATCGCCATTCACAGGCAGTACAACAACACCGAGGAATTGCGCGAGGAAGAAAGAAAACGCAGCGAGCTTCTCCGGGCGAACGAAGATGACAGCCGCGACATGTTCCAAGATTCTGTTATTCCCGGCATGCGGGCACGGGCGGTGAAACAGGTGATTTATGGCTTGCGGCAAGAGCCTGTCGTTACCAAACCGGCTTTTGCCTCCAATGATCCCGCCTATCAAACTCCGGTGACTACCCGCGAGACGCTGACTTCACCCTCCGCAGGCGGCAGTATCACGAGCCGGGAGGACGCGATCAAGATTGTCCAGACGCAACTGCGCGCCCTGAATAACGGTTTATATGAAGGACCCATCGACGGGCAAAGCAACGCCAAAATGGAATGGGCGCTTCAGCGTTATCTGGGCTATATGCAATCATGGTCTAAAAATAACGATGGCAGCTATACCGGAACAATCGACGGGATATACGGCGATGAAACCCTCGATATGTTTGAAAGGAACGAGCGCGATAGTTTTTACAAAGAGGGCAGGGCGATGCTGGATGCCCTTGACTACCTGCATGAAAATGGCGGCGTTCCGAGGAAGGCTTCTCCTGCTAAAAAAGTAAAAGAGCCTGTCGGTACTGCTGCCGATGATGCAAAAGAAACAATAAAAAATGCGCCAGAGACAGAACCCCCAGCAGCGGAAGCAACCGTTCCTGCATCCAAGCCCAAGGTGGCTATTGATGCTGTTTTTGATTCCCTGTTTGCCAATGGAAAACGCTCCACCGGCACGGACATTCTAAATGCCTTCGGTAAGGCGTTTGATCCAAACTACGACCCCTCGGTGGCCAATCCTGTTCTTGAAACATTCATGCTGGCGAACAACATCAAGACCGGAGACAGTTTCGGGATCGAAGACAAAGACGCCATTACCAAATTGATGCAAGCGGCGTATATCTATCGAGATGCCAAGGGCGACGTCGGCGCGATGAAAAAAATAACAGAGGACATCAATGCCAAGTCTCCGACACAAGTTGGCCGGATGAATGTCATTCAAAAACTCGTCGATGACAATGCCAAAAGACTGACCGCGGCCGCGACTCCTGACACAACACCAACCGATTCTCCTGCCGATACCGCAAAAGCCGACGGAACCATGGATGCACTTCTTGTGAAAGGAGAAAAGGTCAATGCAAAAGACCTTTTAAACATTCTCACACAAAACACCTTTGCAGAGAACAAGATTAAAGACCAGTACGATCCCGATACGATGTTGCCTGTCATGGTGGATTTTCTGAAAAAAAATTACGATGTCGATATTACCCAGGACATCAGCGTCGCGGACAAGGACAAGCTTAAAGGCATTTACAAGACGGTCTCTATTTTTATGAGCACCGGAGGCGATCCTGCTCTCATGCAAAAATTGCTGGATGGCGCAAAAGACGGCTCCCAGCCTGACTTTAAAAAGGCATTGGATCAATCCGATCAAATGGTTGATTCTCTTATTGCCAAGGCCGAGGCTATACTCGCACAAAAGCAAGCGCCGGGTTCCAACAAACAAGACTCCTCTGGTTACAAACCAGATTACATGCAACCCATCATGGGCACTCTTTCTTCCGCTGCGGTTGGACTGTACGCTACAAAATATTTTTCAGACGAGGCGCGGCTGAACCGAGAGATTAAAAGCTATGCTAAGGCGAAAGCTGCACTTGATTCTCAGGAAATCGGGCTGAATAAGGGGCCTGCGCCGACCCCTCCTCCCCCCGCGAGGGATGCGCCTGTCGCCGGGACGGCGCAGGATGTCGGCAGAAAGTACGAAGACGGCAAGGGCGGATTTATCCAGCATGACGCCATCAGTGCTGGCACAATCGACAAGCCCTTAAACGCCACCGAGGCGAAAGATTATCTTCGCGGCATTATCAAGGATGCTTCTGACACGGCGGATCGTGTGCTGGCGGATGCCGGGAATATAAAAGATTGGGGTGGATCAACCGTTTCCGGAGCCATCGTCACGCCCGACGGTCATATCGCCCATGCCCATATCGGCGACAGCCCGATCATTGCCTATGTCGTGGATGCGCAAGGCAATGTCACGGGAACCCATGTCCTGAACACGCTGCATAACCCCGATCCTTACGCAACCCATCTCATCGGTGAAAACTCGGGCAAGGAATCCTATCAAAATCTTGTCGCCGATAAGACCGGGAAGTTTGAAGGAACGGTCAAGATCAGCGACCTTACCAAAAACAAGGGTGACAGAATTATTCTTGTTGCCGCCAGCGATGGGGTTCTTGATAAGGTTGGCGATGCCCCCCGGACGATGACAAATGTGGAAGAGGCCAGAAAATATATTGTTGGCCAGGTGCAGAAAGTCGCCGAGTCCTATGCGCCGCATATTGAAGCGCAATTAAAAAAGGGCGGCGATGCGTCGGATATTGCGCGCTCCATCGTGAATGGAAGCCAAAAATACGATAATACTTCTGTCGCCGCGACGATTATCGATCCTGAAAATTTACCAAAAAATCCCGTGGCGTTGCTGGCCGCAGACGGAAATTATATGAATGGAAAAATTGTGTCCTCGGCGATTAAGGATAGTTTCCACCGCCATGTCTCAACCCATATACCGAATGAAACCCTGCGACCCGTGGAGGCGGCCGATGCGACCGCGCGGCCAAAGGACTTTGAACAAAGGAAGAAAGCCCTTGAAAAGCAAAAATCAAAAATCGACGGGCTAATTGAAACCGTATCCCAGAAAAAGGCCAATAGCTGGTGGGGGGCGGAAAAAAATTTGAAAAGCGATCAAGCGGCCTGGAGAACGCGCGACCTTAATCTTAATGATCGTCTGGCGACGGCGATTTTCAGGAAAGACGGCGAACCCCTGTCCGAAAAAGATTTCGGCAAAAAGGAGCGTGAATTGCTGCGCGAGCGCGCACAGCTTGATGTCGAAAAAGAGCTGCTTGATCGCCGCGAAGAGGCCTTAAAGGCGAAGAAAAGCAAAAATTCTCGCTACGATACAGGCACGCCGGATGATACAGGGAAAACACCCGTAAACGATGTGGGCGTCGCGGATGTGAAAGATGGTTCTGTCACAGACGAACCCAATAAAAACGCGCCGGAGGCCAAAAACGCACCTGACGCTGATACAAAGCCAGTAGATACCAACACAACACCCGGCGACGATGATAAAAAAATTACCCCAGGCGAAGAAAACGCAAAGTCGGATAAGGGTAGGCAGGCTTCAGCGACTGATCCCGATACTGTAAAAAAACCGGAAGCGATTGATAAAGGCAATGCCGGTTCTTCGTATAAAGACCTGACGGCGCAAAAAGATATTTTGGAGAAAGATTACAAAAATATTACCGAGTCCATTGAGGCGCAGGAAAAAGAAATAAAAAAACTCGAGAAATTTCATCAAGATGCTGTTGACCCGCAAGCCAGACGGGATTACCTCCATGGACTTGAAGAGGCGCAGGAAAAACTGATAGAAGACAAGGCGAAAGCAAAAGAAACGTATAAGAAAATCACTGAAAACTATTCAGACTTGATAGAAAAACAGAAAGAAATAAAAGATCTGACCGATCTTCGTGACAAGGCCAATGATGCCCAGACGACGCGGGAGTATAATAAAAAGATTGCCGAGGCTGAGTCGGGTACACGCCAAGATTCTAATAAATCGGTCGATGACAAAACGGCGCAAAATCCTGCGGTTGATGATACTCCCGTGCAGGATGCCCCGGTTGATGATGCTGCTGATGTAAAGGATGCGGCGGATCAAGTTGATGATGCAGCCGATGCAAAGGACGCAGCGGATAAAACCAAAGATGCTGCTGATGTGAAGGATGCTGCTGACAAGGCTGATGACACGGTGGACGCTGTTGAGAATGCCAAAGATACGGCTGATGTGAAGGATGCTGCCAACAAGGTGGATGACGCGGCGGATGCGGCGAATAACGCTGACAATGCTGTTAAGCCTGTAGAAAAAGCCTCCAAGTTAGGAAAACTTATTAAAGTGGTTGGCATTGGCTTACCGCTGATAGGTGCCTATTTTTATTCGCGTGATGTCGACGCCAAAGAGAAGGCGATGGATAAAAACACAACACTGACACAAGCGCAAAGAGACGCCATTCGTCTCTACCACAAAGGTGGTCTTGCTCAGGCTACATTTGATCCCACTCTCGTTATAGGAGCTTCTGCGGCGCAGGGAGCAAAAGAATCCTTTATCAAGAAATACGGCGAAGAAGTCAGACCCTATCTCGCCCAGACGGATGCCGAGGCGTTTGCGGAACTTCTCGGCGGCGGGGATCAATTAGAGCGGCGGCATAAAATTGAAGATATTGTCGATGCTTATGTCGAGGCCAACGGCGTTCCCCCGGCGGGACATCCCTATTACAAGCTGGCCAAGGCTTTGCAAGAGGTCGATGACACACGCTGGACTTTGGACTTTAACAGAGCCGAAGCGGCGCGGGATGCGCGAGATGCGGCGGCGGATGCGTTGCTGGCGAAGGTTGATTCTGCGGCAAAGGCAGACAATAACGCCGATGATAAAAATTATACGCCTGCCGCCCCTTCCGATACCGACGCTTCCGGAGCGACGGCAGTTGTTCCTAAAGGGCTTAATGGCGTCGATGCGACAACCCCGTTTAATACGGCTTCGTCATCGCCAAGCCCCTCCGTGGAGACATCCGGCGGACCGTCTGTGACCAAAAAGCCAGATGCCGGCCTTAAGAAAAACGTCTAGGTTTATTCCTCGTACCCGCCGGATTGCTGGGCGAGGTCGCTGAACCTTGTGAGGTTCGGGTTAAAGTGCAGGCGCACCGTGCCGATAGGGCCGTGACGCTGTTTTGCGATAATGGCTTCGGCGACGTTCATCGACTTGTTCATTTTATCTTGCCACTCGGAATATTTCGGCGTGCCCATTTCGGGTTCGGTTCGGGCGAGATAATATTCCTCCCGGTAGACGAACATCA
>JBASFN010000077.1:0-20593 GCA_049653045.1 Alphaproteobacteria bacterium | reverse complement strand
TTCCTGTCCTATAATTATGTGTTACTCCCCGGCAAGCCGCCTTCCATCCAGACCCCGGACAACCGCCCGACCGAAATCAAGCTTAAAACCGCCTCCGCGTTCCTTATATCCATGGGCTACCGGGTGTTCAGCACACCGGGGCTAGCTGATGAAATCGCTGCCGGAAACTGGCTCTGCCTCCCCGCTACGCCGGAGATTGTCTTTAAAACAGGCCGCCGCGACCGCCGCGCCAAGCTCTTGAACCGGATGAACTGATAATTCATTTGACAAACCCGGCCAAATGCCGTTTTTATGACCCTATGACAAACACAGGCACTCATCTGAACCGCCGCCGACGCCGCTAGGATTTCCCTCCGAGCGGGCATTTCCTTTTGTCATTTTTCCATCCAAAGAAAATAGCAGATAAAATTGTTCGTTTTGAGGGGTCAAAGGCCGTAAATGGCCTTGCAACGCCTTAAAAACCATTGCATGAATCAGACTTTAGAGAAGATGAACATGAAAAAAGTAGAACTCGACAAAATCAGCTCCGTAACCCGTAACCTGAAACTGGATTATTACGAGGATATTACGAAGAAAGTCAGTACCGAAATGGGCACGGTTCTGGCCGCGCAGGTGCTTCAGGACAAATCCATCTATAACGAGATGGAATTGCCGACGGGCCGGATGTCTAAACTCAAAAAAGACGACATCATCGCCGTCGCGCTGGGCGAGCGCGCCGCGCTAAAGGGATTTGCCGGACACCTCCCCAAAACGCTCAAAGCCGACGATGTCATTCACCTCCTCAATTTTGGCGGCACGGCGGGCGTTTGCACCTCCGCCAACGTACAAGAAGTGGGCGAGCCGCTCCGCATCCGCGTTCTTGGCGGCATTGCACGGGAGGGGAAACTCCTCAACATCGGGCAGGCCAAAAAATTCGAGCCGATCAGCGACCTCAAGAGCGATATTCCCCTGATTATCACTACCGGTTCCTCGATGGATTCCGGCAAAACCACCGTGGCCACAGAAATCATCAAAACCCTGCACCGCATCGGCATGAAACTGGCCGGGGCAAAGGTCACGGGCGTCGGCGCCATGCGCGACCTCTATAAAATGGAAGATTACGGTGTGTACGAGGCCGTGTCTTTCGTTGACGCAGGGATCACCTCTACCGCCAATGTCGATGGCGATACGATGGTTCGCGTGGCCAAGGGCGCACTGGATTACTTCATCCCCAGCCAGCCCGACGCCATCATCGTAGAATTCGGCGATGGTATTCTGGGACGGTACGGCGTTATGCCGATCCTAAAAGACCCGCAAATCCAGAAAAACGTCCGTCTCCATATCGGCTGCGCCCGCGATCCCGTCGGCGCGATTAAACTCGCAGAAGACTGCGCCAAAATTGGCCTCCCGCTCGATATTCTTTCCGGCCCAGTCACCGACAACGAAGTCGGCAAAGAAATCATCAAAGAGGCCACGGGTCTGATGACCTACAACGCCTTCAGCCCGAGGAACGACTGGCTCGACCTCGTCATCAAACGGTGGGCGGTATGACGATTAAAGCCTCCATCATCGGCATCACGGGCTATACAGGGCTGGAATTGCTCCGACTTTTGCTCGCGCATCCGAAAGTGGAGATCAAATATCTCACCTCGCGCCAGCACAAAAAGGAACGCATCGGAAATATCTATCCACATCTCGCGCACCTCGATTTAAACGTCACCGACACAGATCACGAAAAAGTAGCGAAGGACAGCGATGTCGTTTTCCTCTGCCTGCCCCATAAAACGGCGCAGGACGTTGTAGCGGCCTTACATGGCAAGACGAAAATTATCGACCTGTCGGCGGATTTTCGTCTGGATGACGCGGCCACGTACAAAAAATATTACGAGGAACATAAATACCCGGCCCTCCTCAAAAAAGTCGTCTATGGTGCGCCGGAACTCGGCTATGCGGCGGCGATTAAAAAAGCCTCAACGGTGGCCAATCCGGGGTGTTTTGCCCTGCTCTCACAACTCCTCCTTTTCCCCTTCAAGGGTAATATCAAACACGCCGATATTTTCGCGGTGACGGGATCAAGCGGCGCAGGGAAAACCCCGACCGACGGCACGCACCACCCCGTCCGCAACCACAACATGAAAAGCTATAACATCAACAAGCACCGCCACATCCCCGAAATCATCCGGGCGGGTGGAATCACGGAAAAGCAGCTTAATTTCGTTCCGACCTCCGGGCCATTCACGCGGGGGATATTCGCACAGAGCTTTATTACGTTGAAAAAGAAATCAGACATTGAGGCTCTCGTCGAAAAATCCTATAAAAATGCGCCTTTCGTACGCCTGCAAAACGAAGTCGCGCTGGCCAACATCGTCGGCTCGAATTTCGTTGATCTGAATTTCACGATCGGTACGGATGGAAAAATTTTAGCGCAGGGCGCGCTCGACAACATCGTCAAGGGCGCTGGCGGCTCCGCCGTACAGAATATGAATTTAATGTTTGGACTAAAGGAAACCGAAGGCTTAATAAACTTAAGCCCAATATATCCCTGAAAAAGAATTTTAACCGTAGAGGCACAGAGAACGCAGAGTTTTAAAATAAAAATTTAACACGAAGATCACGAAGAAAACACGAAGCACACTAAGAGTAATTTATTAAAAAAACTTCGTGATCTTATTCTTAAACTTCGTGCACTTCGTGTTAAATAGTTTTTCTCTGCGCCTCTACGGTTAAAAAATTGAAAGAAAAACACATGACCAGAAAAAAACCGAATTTTTTTATCGACGCTTTCTATGAAAGCAAATTCAAGGACTCCCTGTTCGTCGTCAAGGCGGGCGGGAAGATTGTCGAGGATCAAAAACTTCTCGATAACCTGATCGCCAATATCCGCGACCTAACGCTGCACGGGGTGAAAATTCTACTCATCTATGGCCATGGACGTCTCGTCGATGAAAAATTGGAACAACGCAAAATCCCTGTCAACAAAGTCGAAGGCCGCCGCATCACGGATAGCGCCACAATGGAGGTCATCCGCGAGGTTGTGGGCGGCACACTGTCTCTTGATGTTGCGGCCAGCATTGCCAAAAATAATGTCGAGGGCGTATCACTAAACGCCATTCCGGCGGATTGGATGAAAATCGAAAAACGCCCGACAAAGCCAATTGATTACGGCTTTGTCGGCGATGTGAAATCCGTGGAAACGCGCCCCCTAGCCCGCCTGTTCAAGGTCGCTAATTTCGTGGCGTGTTCGTGCATTGGGATGACGCCCGAAGGGGAAATCCTCAACATCAACGCCGACACGATCGCCACGGAAATGGCCATAGCGACAAAGGCAAACAAACTGATATTCCTCTCTGACGTGGACGGCGTGCAGGTGGGCGACAAAACCGCAGAGATCATCACGGCGGAGGAAATCCCCGTCCTCATCAAAGACGGTACAGCCACCGGCGGCATGAAAGTGAAACTTGAAAACTGCCTGCGCGCCCTCAAGGGCGGCGTCCGGCGCATTCACCTGTTAAGTGGCCTGCGCGAGGACGCGCTCAAAAAAGAAATCTACGAATCCTTCGGCCCCGGCACGATGCTGTTCCAGGAATCCGAACGCGAAAGCTACGCCAACGAAGTCGAGGCGCAGAAGGTAATCGAAAGACAGGGGAAAAGGGCTTAACATGACCCAAACCACACAATCCATCATAGCCGAAACCGAAAAACTCCTCATAAGCACCTACACAGCGCAGCCCGTGGTGATGAGCCACGGCCAAGGCGTTTATGCCTATGACACCGACGGGAAAAAATATCTCGACTTCGCCGCAGGAATCGCCGTCGCCTCCCTCGGCCACGCCCCGCCCGCCGTCCTCAAAACCCTGAACGAACAGGCGGCGAAGATGATAACCTGCCAATCATCCTACGCCACGCTCCCCAAACTCGAATGTTCAAAGCTCCTCATCGACAACACCTGTTTCGATCAAGTCTATTATTCCAACAGCGGGACGGAGAGCGTCGAGGCCTGTATCAAACTTGTCCGCAAATGGGGCTACGACAACAAATCAAAAGACTGCCACGAAATTATCGCCTTCCGCAAAAGCTTTCACGGGCGCACCATGGGCGCGGCCAGCATCACGGAAAAATGCCACAGCCAGCCCTATTTCGCGCCCTATATTCCCGGCATCAAATGGGCGGAATTCAACGACATTGAATCGGTTAAGAAACTCGTCTCCGATAAAACCTGCGCGATTTTCGTAGAACCGGTACAGGGTGAAGGCGGCCTCCGTCCCGCAACGAAAGAATTCCTCCAAGCCCTGCGCGAGTTATGCGACAAAGAAAACATCGCCCTCGTGTTCGACGAGGTGCAAACGGGCTTTGGCCGCATCGGCCATTTTATGGCGTATGAAGCCTTCGGCGTTGAACCCGATATCGGCGCGTGGGCCAAGGGCATGGGCGCAGGATTCCCCGTCGGGTGCATGATGGCAAAACGAAAATTCGGCAGCGCGTTTGTTGTCGGCACGCATGGAACGACCTATGGCGGAAACCCCCTTGCCACCGCCGTCGCAGCAAGCGTGATTAAAGAAATGCTGAAACCCGGCTTCATGGAAAACGTCCGTAAGGTAGGCGAGACATTCAAGGAAGGCCTTAAAAAACTTCAGCGCGATTCCAACAAGGTCACAGACGTGCGGGGCATGGGATTGTTACTCGGCGTTGACACGACCGTCGATATTAAAAAACTGCTGAAGGCCGCACAAGGAAACGGATTGCTGGCAACGCAAGCGGGCGATGCAACATTCCGCATCTCTCCGCCGCTCATTGTCACCGAAGCCGAGGCGCAGGACGCGGTTGATATACTGGCCAAAACATTGAAACAGGATTTTTAAATAGCGAAGCTGAAATGAACAAAAATATACGCCACTTCCTTGACCTGAACGATATTCCCGGCGATACGCTGAAGGGGATATTAAAGAACGCGCACGCGCTCAAGAAACAAAAATTCAATCCGCCGCAGATTTTCTCCGGCCTTAGCCTCGCCATGGTGTTCGATAAACGCTCCACCCGCACGCGCATGAGTTTTGAGGTCGCCATGAAGCAACTCGGCGGGCACACGATCGTCATGAACGCCGACGAAATGCAAATCACCGGCGCGGAAAGCATCGAGGACACAGCCAAGGTTTTATCGCGCTTCGTCGACGGCGCGATGTTCCGCATCTCTAGCCACGAACGCTTGCTGGAACTGGCCAAACACGCCAGCGTCCCCGTCATCAACGGCCTCACCGACCATTCCCACCCCTGCCAGATCATGGCGGACCTCATGACCATCGAGGAAAAACTGGGCAGCATCGAGGGCCGCAAAATTGCGTGGTTCGGCGATTACAACAACGTCGCCCGCACCTTCGCACAGGCAGCAAGCGTCTGGGATTTTGAACTCGTCGTCGCCTGCCCGGAGGATTTAAAGCCACAATCCCTCCCCCGCAACGTCTCCTATACCAAAAACGCCAAAGAGGCCGCTCAAAACGCGGATGTTATCGTCACGGATACATGGGTGTCGATGGGACAAGAGGGCAAATCCATCGATAAATTCATGCCCTATCAGGTCAACAGCGCCCTGATGAGCCTCGCCAAACCCGGCGCCATCTTCATGCACTGCATGCCCATCCACCGGGACGAGGAAGTCACTGACGAAGTCCTCGCCACCCCGGCTAGCGTCATCTATGAAGAAGCCGAAAACCGCCTCCACGCGCAGAAGGCTATTTTAGCATGGTGTCTTGAGAATTCCGGGGTGAAGGTTTAGCTACAATGTCATCCCCGGCAGCGACGCGCAGCGGAGCGTGAACGGGGACCCGGCACAAAACCTGTGCAGCGAAGCTGCACACAAAATACCATCCCCCCGCCCAAAGCAGGGTGGCAGGTGAAATAATGGAAACGAAATTCTACGTCTACATCATGGCCAAAGGCCGCAACAGCACCTTTTACGTGGGCGTCACCTCCAACCTCAAAAAGCGCGTCTGGGAGCATAAAGACGAGGTCGTCGATGGCTTTACCCAAAAACACGACATCAAGAACCTCATCTATTACGAAGTCTTCGACGACCCGGAAAATGCCATAACCCGCGAAAAACGCTTGAAAAAATGGAACCGAACATGGAAGATGCGGGTAATCGAGGAAATGAACCCGGAGTGGAAGGATTTGTATGGGGAGATTTGTAAGTAGACTCTCCCCCCAACACCCCCACAATGTCACCCCCGCGAAGGCGGGGGTCTGGCATTAGAAAGTTAAAGATAGATTCTATGAAAGTTTTATTTTTTATAATAGGAATTGCTGTTCTATTACCTGTGATTTGGTTTGCCTTATCATTGCTACTCACCTTTATAATTCCATCAGAAAAATCCGGCCGCGCACTAATCAAACAAAAGACTAAAGCATTAGGCGTTGACATCAATCGAATACCTGATAGTGCATGGAATGAATTAGTAGCTAGAAACATTAATATTGCCAAAAATTTTTCTACATTATCTAGTGACATACGGTATAAAAATTGGAGAGCTAATCTTGTTCGTCAATTAGAGAGAGACGCCTTCATGGTGAAAGATGTCATGAATGGCCAGTTGGATCGCACACCAGATTATATTAAAGAAACACTCATAAAACATGGAGTCATAAATAACTAGCTCTGCTAGATGCCCGCCTGCGCGAGCATGACGTAGTGAGAAGATAAAAAACTCTGCGTTCTCTGCCCCTCTGCGGTGAGACTTTTTTGCCGGACCCCCGCCTACGCGGGGGTGACTATGGAGGGAAGCGGGGATGACATGAGTGGGGCGGAAAGTAACGCTGAGATTGATTGACGAATTAATAATTTGATAAACTGAAAAAAGGAAAACAAACATGGCCAAAGCAAAAGAAAAAGTCGTCCTCGCCTATTCCGGCGGTCTGGATACCTCCGTCATCCTCAAATGGCTCCTCGAAGAGGGGTATGAGGTCATCGCCTATATCGCCGACGTGGGACAGGAAGAAGATTTCATCGCTGCCAAGAAAAAAGCCCTGAAAGTCGGGGCAAGCAAAGTCTATATCGAAGACCTGAAAGAGGAATTCGTCACCGACTACATCTTCCCGGCGTTTAAAGCCAACGCTGTGTATGAAAGCCGTTACCTCCTCGGCACGTCCGTCGCCCGCCCCATCATCGCCAAACGCCAGATTGAAATCGCCGAAAAAGAAAAGGCGCAATATGTCGCACACGGCGCAACGGGAAAGGGCAACGATCAGGTGCGCTTTGAACTCGGTTATTACGCCCTCAAACCCGATATTAAAGTCATCGCCCCGTGGAAAATGCCCGAATTCCTGAACCGCTTCCGGGGTCGCACCGACATGATTCAATATTCTGAACAGCACGGCATCCCGATCAAGGCCAGCCGCAAAAAACCCTATTCCGAGGACGACAATCTGCTCCACATATCCCACGAGGCGGGCATTTTGGAAGACCCCGGCGCGGCCTGCGCGGAGGATGTTTATTCCCGCACAACATCTCTGGCGAAAACACCGGACAAGGCCGATACCATCTCCATCACCTTCAAAAACGGCATCCCCGTGAAGGTCGAGAACAAGAGCGGCAAGACGGTGACCAAACCCCTACCGCTATTTATGTACCTCAACGAACTCGGCACGAAACACGGCATCGGGCGGCTCGACATGGTCGAAAACCGATTCGTCGGCATCAAGTCACGCGGCGTTTATGAAACACCCGGCGGCACGATCCTGCTCAACGCACACCGCGATTTAGAAGGGTTAGTCATGGACCGCGAAGTCATGCGCATCCGCGACGGCCTGTCCCTGAAAGTCGCCGAGCTGATCTATAACGGCTTCTGGTTCTCGCCGGAGTTTGAATTCCTGATGCACTGCATCGACGCAAGCCAAGAGGGCATGGACGGAACCGTAGACGTGCAACTCTTCAAAGGCCACGCCTACCCCATCGCCCGCACGTCATCGGTTGCCCTCTACGACCCCAAACAATCATCGATGGACGAGGCCGGAGGCTACGACCAACAAGACGCCGCCGGATTCATCCGCATCAACGCCGTGCGCCTCAAAAACCACACGCGAGTCAAACGCAAGGGCGCCGGGGCGAAGAAGGTTGTGAAGGCGGCCTAACTTTTTATTCCCTCTCCCCTTTGGGGAGAGGGATAGGGCGAGGGGAAAATATTTGATCGCACTTGATTCCCAAAGTTATACATACCTGATTTCAGCTATTGAGAGTGTCCAAGAGCCTAAAGATTCTCTTGCCGAGCAAAAAATTTCTCTGATCCGTATGTTCTTTTACCTGACTGATACTTTTTATATTAGCCCGACAGTCGTGGATGAATACAATGAAATCAAAAATAACCACGAAAGGAATCAGCATAAGAGTTTTAGTGATACTTTATTTCCTGAATTCTATCCAAAACCAGATGCTAAAAAAGTAGAAAGCCTGACCAAAAAAATTAAAGCCCTTGGGATTGATTTGAATGATAGCAAGATCATTGCCGAGTGTCTTGTTTTCGGTGCTGATGTGTTATTAAGTTATGATTCAAAATTATTAAAAAAAGCAAGCGATATAAAAGATATTAGGGTCATGCCTCCTTCTAAATACTGGGAAAGTTTAAATATTCCGAAAAACTCAAGGCCGGACAAGATACCTCATTCTTCCAATCCTCTATCCAATGAGAACTGGTGGAGATGGTAGCCCCCCTCTCCCTTGCCCTCTCCCCCGCTACGCAGGGGAGAGGGAAGAATCCAGTGATTTCCCCCTGTAAATCCCTGTGCCGCCCGTGTATTCTGTGGTTCAATCATTTTACCAGATGCCCGCCTACGCGGACATGACACTGTAAGGAAAAACCAATGACCAAAAATTCCTGCCCCACCCCCTGCTCTCACGTCTCCATGCTTCTTGCGGCGGTGATCCTTGCGCTTGGCCTTGGCGGGGCGGGGTATATGGCGCGGCAAGGGTTAAAGGAATTCCGCAGCGCGGATAATTTTGTGAATGTAAAGGGGCTGGCCACACGCGATGTCGAGGCCGATCTCGTGATCTGGCCGATCAAACATGCGGCGACGGGCAATGAATTGCCAGAGACGCAAAAATCCGTTGAGGACAACACGCAAAAAACCATCGCGTTTTTGAAATCCCAAGGCTTGAGCGATTCCGACATCGTGCAACGCCGTCTTGAGGTCACCGATTTACTCGCCCAGAGTTACCGCCCGGAAAACGCGCAGGAGTCGCGCTTTATCGTCGCGGAAACGGTTGTCGTGCGGACGCATAATATTGATGCCGTCGATAAAGCCGCGCAGAATATCGGCGAGCTGTTAAAACTGGGCGTATCTGTCCAGCGCGGCGATGCCAATAATGGCGCGGCGGGCAACCCCGAATACATCTATACGAAGCTGAACGAGATCAAACCCGCCATGATCGCCGATGCAACCAAAAACGCCCGCGAAGCCGCCGTGCAATTCGCCAGCGATTCCGGCACACATGTCGGCAAGATCAAGGATGCCTATCAGGGCGTGTTTGAAATCCTCCCCCGCGATTCCAACAATTCCTATCAGGAGCGGCAAGAGCGTTTCAAAACCGTGCGCGTCGTTTCAACGATCCGGTTTTATCTGGATTGATTCTCGGGATTGATATTTTTGACTTCGATTTTTTCCGGGATCCTGTCCCAGTCGAAATAGCCCTTCATCATAATCGAGGCCAGCAGCAGGTTATAAACTACATAGCCGAACTGGGCGGACATAAAGGCCACCGTAAACCCGCTTAGACTTGAAATGGCACAGAGAATAAACCCCCAGCGCGATTTTCTGGTGATAAGAGTCATCCCCGTCATCCCAGTGGCGAAGGCCAACCAATCGAGACCATAATACTGAAAAAATGATTGCAAAATCTGTTCTGTCATGGTGCCTTTCGCTATAAGCTAGCTCCAAGGTATCAGACAAAAATTAAGAGATTGTTAAGGAAGTATTATGACCAAACAAAGCCGCCGCACCCCCCGTTCCAGTAGCAACAAAATGTGGGGCGGGCGGTTTGAGGAAAAACCCGCCGACATCATGCAGCAGATCAATGTCTCGATTGGCGTGGATAAACGCCTGTGGCGGCAGGACATCGCCGGATCAAAGGCACATGCGGAAATGCTCGGGCGGCAGAAAATCATCACCCAGAAAGAATCCTCTGCTCTCATTAACGGCCTTTCAAAAATTGAAGCGGAAATCGAAAGCGGCCAATTCCCATTCCGCACGGAATTTGAAGACATCCACATGAACGTGGAAGCGCGTCTGAAGGAGATTGTCGGCGACGTATCCGGCAAACTCCACACCGCCCGCTCCCGCAACGATCAGGTAGCCACCGACTTTCGCCTCTGGACTCGCGACGCGTGCGAATCCGCCATCGCCAAAATCGACGGCTTACAAAAAACACTGGCACGCCTCTCGAAAAAACATTCAAAAGACGTGATGCCCGGCTTTACGCATTTGCAAGCCGCACAACCCGTCACGCTCGGCCTGCATCTGGACGCCTACAGCCAAATGCTCTCCCGCGATAAATCCCGCTTCAAGGATTGCGCGAAACGCCTGAACGAATGCCCGCTCGGCTCTGCGGCGCTGGCCGGAACGCCCTATCCCATCGACCGCGCTTTCACGGCAAAAAAACTGGGATTCGACCGCGCCATGCCAAACACGATGGACGCCGTCTCGTCGCGGGATTTCGCCAACGAATTTTTATTCGCCTGCGCGCAGACAGGGCTGCACCTCTCGCGCCTCGCCGAAGAAATCATCCTCTGGGCCACGCCGCAATTCGATTTTATGCGCCTGAGCGATCAATGGAGCACAGGCAGCTCGATCATGCCGCAAAAGAAAAACCCCGACGCCGCCGAACTTGTGCGCGGAAAAACGGGGCGGCTGAACGGCAACCTGATTTCCTTGATGACGATTATGAAGGGGCTGCCGCTCGCCTATAACAAAGACATGCAGGAGGACAAAGAACCCGTGTTCGATTCCTTCGACACAATTTCCCTGTGCCTCGAAGCGACAGACGGGATGTTATCGACCGCCACCTTCAAAACCGAAAAAATGCTGGAGGCCGCCGAAAACGGCTACATCACCGCCACGCGCCTTGCCGACTGGCTGGTGATGGAATTGGGATTACCGTTCCGCGAAGCGCACCATGTCACGGGGGCAATCGTAAAGCTGGCCGAAAAAAAGGGCTTAAAGCTCGATGAACTTAACTTAAAAGACATGCAAAACATCGAATCGAAAATCACGAAAGATATTTTCCGCGTGCTTTCGATTAACCCACCAAAATAAGATTCATATCCTCTTGCACTTGCATCGGTTGCTTCGCGTTGTTTTTAATTGATGCAAATTGCTCTCTTGAAAGGGGCGTTCCCTTTTGGGCGATCTCTTGAATTTCTCCTATAACGGCTGCGGCTTTTGTCAGCCTCAACCTTTCAAGCTCATCAGCTTGAGACTCAGAAATCATATCATTCAAAAGAAGATCATCTATCGCCTCATATTTTTGTTTTATTTGCTCCAAGTCCGGAGTCCTTGCCCAGTCATCACTCATATGGCGAAGGCGACTAAACACATCTTCCGTTATAGAAACATGAGAATCAGCAAGATTTTTTGTTATTTCCAGGATAAAAATCGCCCGATGAAAATTGATACGATTAAGCTCCAAAACTTGCTCCCGATTCAAAACCCCATTTTTCACCTGCTGGGATACCAGCGCGTCTCTTGTATTCTTAAGACTCTCAACGCTGTCTATATAATCACTCGTAACATTGCGGAATATGTCTGTTGTTGTCTGCACTTTGACCAACTCCCTGTCTGGTTATTTTATATATATTTTGAACTTTTTTAGTGATTTATTTCCACAGTGTCAAGAAAATGATTGATGTTTTTTCCCCTTTCCCCATCAGGGAAAAAAGCGTAAAAATTCGCCCGAAGTTCATTTTTATCTTTTGGAGCATTTCAATGAAAAAGACCCTTATTCTTACCGTTTCCACTCTTACCCTTATTGGCGCAACCTCGCCCGCTTTGGCCGGGGATTGCTGCAGTGGCGCACCGGCGTCCCGCTCCCTCTTTAACCTGATTTCCGGTGAAACGCCGGAGGCAGAAGAAACCCAAGCCCCTGAGCAGATCGCCCCTGCTTCCGGCGCGGAAACGCAACCCGCCGCCACACCGGAAAACCAAGAGCCAGAAGCCGCCGCCGATGCGGAAGCCGCACCCAATGGCCAAACCACCACCGAAGACGAACAACCCCAAGAACAATAATACCGAACGAGCACCCCCCTCCCCTCCGGGAGGGGGCGTGCAGCATCTTGCAGCCCACTCCCCACAATGCCAATATACAGGCAATGACAAACCCGCTCCTTCAAGTCCGCAATCTTTCCGTTGATTTCAAAACACCATCAAGCGTGTTTCACGCCGTCGATTCCGTAAGTTTTGACATTCAAAAAGGCCAGACACTTGCCCTTGTCGGGGAAAGCGGATCGGGAAAATCCGTTACCGCCCTATCGATTATGCAGTTATTGCCCTACCCCATGGCCGCGCACCCGGCGGAATCATCAATCGTTTTTGAGGGCGAGGAACTGGTTGGAAAACCAGATTCCCACATGCGTACCATCCGGGGGCGACAGATCGGCATGATCTTTCAAGAGCCGCAAACCGCGCTCAACCCCCTGCACACCATTGAAAAACAAATCGGCGAAGTGCTGCGCCTCCACCAAAATATGAATCGCCGCGATGCCGACAAACGCATTCTGGAGTTAATGGATCTTGTCGGATTATCAAACATGAAAAATCGCCTCGACGCGTATCCGCATGAACTATCAGGCGGGCAAAGACAACGCGTGATGATCGCTATGGCTCTGGCTAATAGTCCGGAACTCCTAATCGCCGATGAACCGACAACGGCGCTGGACGTCACCGTTCAGGCACAAATTCTCGAACTCCTCAACGATCTCAAAACAAAATTGAATATGGCACTCCTGCTCATCACACACGATTTATCCATCGTCGAAAAGATGGCCGATCATGTCTGCGTGATGCAAAAGGGAAAAATCGTCGAGCAGAAAGAAACGAAAGCCCTGTTCGCAAACCCCGAGCACGCCTATACAAAAATGCTACTTTCGGCACGTCCCAAAAGCACTCCGCCCGTTTTCACTGGCAATTCGCCCGCGCTGCTCAACGCCCAAAACATCAAAATTCATTTCCCCTTACGGAAGAATTTTTTCGGCAAGACAACCGAATGGGTCAAGGCCGTAGATGACATCAGCCTTTCCGTTCAACCCGGCCAAACCGTCGGCATCGTCGGCGAATCCGGATCGGGCAAGACAACGCTTGGCCTCGGGTTGCTGCGCCTGCTAAATGCGAAAGGACACATCATATTCGACGGGCAAGATATTTCCCGTTTCGGGCGGCAAGAGATGAAGCCCCTGCGCCAGCACATGCAGATTGTCTTCCAAGACCCGTTTGCCTCCCTCTCCCCGCGTATGCCCGTTGGCCGGATCATCGGCGAAGGCTTGCTGGTACACCGGAAAAACCTGTCCGAGGCCGAACGCGATACCATGGTTATCGATGCGCTACGCTCTGTTCACATGGATCCAGAAACACGGCATCGCTACCCGCATGAATTTTCCGGCGGACAACGCCAACGTATTTCCATCGCCCGCGCCATGGTGCTGCAACCAAAATTTGTTGTGCTCGACGAACCAACCTCCGCGCTTGATGTCTCCGTTCAGGCGCAAATCGTCGATTTGCTCCGGGAACTTCAGGCCAAACACAATCTTGCCTATATGTTCATCAGCCATGATTTGCGCGTGGTAAAGGCGATGGCGCACCACCTGATCGTGATGAAAAACGGCCACGTCGTCGAATCCGGCCCCGCCAACGACATCTTCACCGCCCCACGCGAGGAATACACCAAAAACCTGCTGGAAGCCGCCCTTAACCTGAAGGCGCGGGCATAGGGCGCATTTTTCATTTTGACATAAACATAAATCCCTGCTAACACACCCATAACTGCCGCAAAAAGTTGTGACGGCGGGCTTTTATTTCAGGGAGACTAAATATGAGTTGGGATGCCCCGGTTTCATCCGTGCCTTTAGAAAATCGTTGCGTCGTTGCCCTTCGGTGTGTTGAAGAAGAGCATGACATAAAACTTAAAATCAAATTCCTGACAGTGGCTCACCTGACATGCCCATTGGCGGAACCTACCTCAAGCCAGAATTCTTTAGCGGAACAGATTTCCCGTCTGCAAAACGAGATTTCCCTCGCACCCGAAACCACAGAGTTCTGGGACAACATCAAACGACGCAATGCTACTATTTTCAACCTGCAGGCCGATCAGGATTTAAATAAATTCGGTGTTATCAAAGCATCTGAGCGCACCGCTGCCGCACTGGATATTGCTGAAAATCTTTCCGCACGGGCGATGAATACCCTGCCCGGTTTGCACGATGCGGCAATCAACAAAACTGCGAGCATGGCTCTTTATTACCTCCCAGAGGCTCCACAAAAAGAACATTTTGACCTCGGCCTCAGGATTTACTCTGTCGCGCTGGACACAAAACTCAAACGCCGCACCCTAGAGTCTATGAAGGCAGGCACTGGGTTTTTGCCAGACGAGGAAGATATGCTTAACAGTTTGATTGAAAAGGCAGAAGCGGATTTACCCTCCTTAGAGCTGCACCAATAGGCTTCTATTTATTGCATTTCATGCCCTAAATTTAACATTATTTTTGACATATCGCTGATATGGTGCTATCCCTTCCCGAAATCAGGGGTCAAAACGACCCCATGTAGCTACGAGGAAGAGTATTATGCCCGATCAAATGTCACGTAATCTAAACGGATATTTCAACAGGATCATCTCCAAAGCCGAAACCGACAAGAAAGTCCACGCCTCTCTGTTCTACTCCTTCCTTGAAGCTGCTACAGGACAGAGTGTTCAAATCGGCGAAAGGGTAAAAAACCGCCTTGTATGGCCCGCCGCATCACTGGTGATCGACCTCATGCCCGAAACCAGACGTTTTGACGCTTGCATAAAAGCGTATATGGACATGAACAAACAACCACAGAAACAAATGGCAATGGAAAAGGCGCTGACCCACATCGACGATATTCAGCCAAAAAAATCCAGATTTAATGCGGCCTTGACCGTTTATTACCGTGAAAACGGTTATAATAATGGGATCAAAGAAAAAGCACTGGAAAAAGCACTGGAAAACTTAAAATACCTCCCCAAAGAAACCAGGGAGCACAACGAAAAGCTTATCAGGTCTTATCTAGTAGACCTTTCTCTTGAACTTGAAAAAACAGGCACTGTGCAGCAGGTTGCAATACCTCAGGACGAGATCGAAGCCCTATTTGAGAAACACCTTAACCTTTCCGTGGAAACACCGAGCACAAGCATCAAGTCAAAACATGGAAAACTGGCCTACGATCTCCTGTTTCAAATAGAAGACCCCGAACAACAGGAACGACTAGCAAAAATTCTCTATGAGAAGACCGATGCGGCATCCAGAAAACAAGAGCTATGGATTAACTTTATCGCCCCCAGTCCTGCGCTGCAAAAGATGCAAGAATTCACCGACACACTAAAATCTCTTGCGCAAAACCCATTTCACCCCAGTCTCTAACCGCGAAGAAAGAAAAAGCATATGTTTTTTCCTTGCATTCCGGGGTGAGGATGCTAAAAGAGTGCAGTTTTTACCTTGAAAGGAGTTGATCCAAAGTGGTCACAGTTAATGTACGCGATAATAACGTCGATCAGGCTCTACGCGCCCTGAAGAAGAAAATGCAACGCGAAGGCCTTTTCCGCGAGATGAAATTGCGAAAGAATTATGAAAAGCCGTCTGAGCGCAAGGCTCGTGAGAAATCCGAGTCCGTTCGTCGCTGGCGTAAGCTTGAGCGCAAACGCAAGGAGCGCGACGGGGACTAATCCTGCCCGACGCATTCTTTAATATTTTATTAAAACCGCCGTTTTTATTGACGGCGGTTTTTTCATTAAGAAAGATTTGCTATACTTGAAACTGGCTCAACCCATTCTATTTTTATAATCAGACATGACGACAAAAAACATTTTCAGACAACGGTTACTAGGGTTCTTGTCCTTTGCCCTGACCGCGACATTCCCGGTTGCCCTTTTCGCAGAACAATCATGGACAATTTATTACTCCCATAACGGAAGCTTCAATCTACGTTTACCGGCCAATACAACCACTAAAATTCACCAGTTATTGATTGCCGACAATACGGCTGTGAGACTTGAAGAGGTCTCGGGGGTTGTCGATTTCCGTCCCTATAAAAACATAACCAACAGCTACCTTGTCAAACTTGACTACACCATCGGCCCTGCCGTTTCTCAGGAAGAAGCCGAAGCCCTGATTAACAAGGAATTCAAAAATCTTGCCGATTACTATATCGCGCAAGGCGGTGTCATCCAACGTCAAGAAAATCGTAAATATTACAGCTACCCTGGGGGAGAAATACTCTTTCTGTTTAACACCAAGGACAAGGGCATTCAGGGCACACTTATTCGTATTGTTTATACGGAGTCCTTGCGTTTTCACCTTGTTGTCAATGGCAATGAGAGTGCTATGTCTTCGTATGCGACGAATGACTTTCTCGATAGCTTTAACTTCAGCGATGGCATTCCCATGGTTGAAGACACCTTCAAAAAAACATGGAAAAAACTAGAGTCGCCATCGGGAATATTCAGTGTGTCCTATCCTGTCCGCAAAGCACCTCCTTACTATTCAAATGAACCTGTTTCAACATGGGATGACAAACAAAAAACAGAGTCTGTTAAAACTTTCTTCTATGATCCCGTCAGAGGAGAAAAAATATTTTTTAATGTCTACGGATACCAACTTGGCGCAAACATGACATTCGATGGCGCCAGAGACATCCTGATTAAAAAACACATTATGAATTACCGAAAAAGTGCCAGCGATATAAAATTCACAAAAGGTGTCGGCAATGAAAGCGGAGCTACTGGAACGCGTGACTTTCCTTTTATTTCCGCAACCTTGCGAATTAAACAGCCAGCAGGATATCCATATCTTCACTATATGAAATTGAACGCGTTTTTTGCAGAAAACAAACTGATCGTACTCGAAACACTCGCTTCCTCAAAAATGCTAGACTCGCATCTTGAAGAAAATTTTAACAACCAGATTGCTTTTCATCCGAAAAAAAATCATGCCTTTAAAAAACCCGACATATCATCTCTCCCCCCTGAACTTCCGGTAAAAGAGGGGCCTGACGCCACATCAATTCCTGTCGCAGAACGCATGGAAAGAGAAAGAATTCGTGCTGCACAAGAAAAAGGAGGCGCAGTCCAAAATCCGACTGACGACACCGACGACTCTCAGCAAACCCCACAAAATGCAGATGCCCCGCCCCCTAAGCCCGCCCAGAAAGAAAAAGACCCCAATGAAATTGAGGTCATAGTGGACTCGCCTGCAAAGCCAGCCACGCCCTAACTTCTTTTTCCAGCTTAGGGCCATTTTTTTTGATGACTTCAGCGTGGTAAGCGTTGATCCAGCCTAGCTCCGCCGATGTCAGCATATCTTTTTTTATCAATGCGCGATCAATGGGCACGAGACTGAATGTTTCAAATCCCAGCATTTTATCCCCTTCACGGCGCACCAAAACGAGATTTTCAATTCTGATCCCGTATGCGCCCTCTTTGTAATATCCGGGTTCATTTGAGAGAAACATGCCGGCTCTTATACTTTCCGTGCCACGCGGTGACAAGCTGGCGGATTCCTCATGCACCGAAAGATAACATCCAACGCCATGGCCCGTTCCATGGGCGTAATCCAAACCATCGCGCCAGAGAGCCATACGGGCAAGCGTATCAATCTGTGCGCCAGTTGTACCCAAGGGAAAATTCGCCCGCGCTACCGCAATATGCCCCTTCAGAACCAACGTAAAATGTCTTTTCATTTCCTCTGTCGGCTTGCCGATAGCGATTGTGCGGGTGATGTCAGTTGTGCCATCTTCATACTGCCCACCACTATCCAGCAGCAACAATCCCGGCGGCTTTATGTTCGCATTTGTTTTTTTCGTAGCGCGGTAGTGAACGATAGCACCGTTTGCGCCCCAGCCGGAAATCGTATCAAAGCTCGGGCCGCGATAGGATGAATCCTTTTTCCTGAACGATTCCAACTTCTCCACCACGCCCATCTCGGTCAATTTTTTCTTTTTTCCTTCGGTATCCAGCCAATAAAGGAAATTCACCAGCGCGGCACCATCCCGCATATGCGCGGCACGCAGCGAACGCTGCTCGGCCTTATTCTTGATTGCCTTTGGCGCAACGCACGGATCTTTAAAATCAACGGCGGCCTTTCCCAACTCCAACTTGAACCAGTCGGCCGAACGGGAAAAATCCAGACCGACCCTCTTTTTTTTCAAGGCGGTAATTGCCGCCTTCATTTTTCCCGGATGAATAATTTCAACTTTTTTTCCCAAATATTTTTTAACGGCGGGAGAAATTTTTCCCGGATGGACAAACCATTTTACGCGTCCATTTGCATGAATAATTCCAAAAGACAAAACAACCGGAGTGTGCACGACATCGCCGCCCCGGATATTCAAGAGCCACGCCAGAGAATCCGGCAATGTGATAATACAAGCATCCAGCTTTTTTTGTTTTAACGCCTTACGGACACCATTGATTTTTTCGGCGGATGAAAGCCCCGAGAATTTTTTGGGAAAAATTTTTGCTTTCGCCCGAGGGAACGCCGGACGATCTTTCCAAATCACATCGACGGGGTTTTTCTCCACCGCAACCAGCTTAATCCCCTTCTCAGTAAGAGTACCTCTTATCCGGTCTGCCTGCCGCGGAGTGGTCAACCACGGATCATAACCTATGGACTCCCCCTGCCCGGCATTTTCCTCCAGCCATTTTTCAGGTGTAATCTCCTGTGAGTTTTCATGGCTGTACAGACGTTTGTCGGCCTGCTGCGCCAACTGGATTGTATACCGCCCATCGGTCAGGATAACCGCCTTACGTGGAAGGACAACCGCCGTTCCAGCCGACCCCGTAAACCCCGTCAACCACGCCAGCCGCTCAGCATAGGCTGCAACAAACTCCCCTTGAAACTCGCCAGTTCGCGGGATGATAAACCCATCCAGCCCCTGTTCTTTTATCGCACCGCGCAACGCGGCCAGCTTTTGTTTTTCAGTCGGTTTCATGCGTAAATCTTAACCGCAAAACACCAAATTGTCATTTCAAAGTCGCCTTGTCGCCGCCCTTGATAAAACCGCCCAAAAATGCGAAACATACGGCCATGACTTACAACAAACCCGTTAAAAAAGCTGTCTTCCCCGTGGCGGGGCTTGGAACGCGGTTTCTGCCCGCGACCAAGGTGATGCCCAAGGAAATGTTGCCAATCAACGACCGCCCCCTGATCCAGCATGTTTTTGAGGAAGCCCGCGCCGCCGGGATCGAAGAATTTATTTTCATTACAGGGCGTTACAAAGAAATGCTGGAGCAGCATTTTGATTTCCAGCCGGAACTGGAAGAAGTACTTAAAAGCCGGGGACGCACGGCGATGCTGGCAAAGGTGCAGGATTCCGAAATTCCGGCGGGGCGTCTGTTCCTCACACGCCAGCCACGCCCACTCGGCCTCGGCCACGCCGTCTGGTGTGCAAAAAAACTGGTGGGGAACGAGCCATTCGCCGTTTTACTGCCCGACGATATTGTCCGTCACCCGACAGGGTGCTTGAGTCAAATGGTCGAAGCCTATGAAAAACATGGCGGAAACATCGTTGCGGTTAAGGATGTGCCCCGCGAGGACACCTCTAAATATGGGATACTCGATGTTGCCTCGGACGATGGCAAGCATGTGCGCGTTAAAGGATTGATTGAAAAGCCAAAGCCGGAAAACGCACCCTCCACCCTTTCCGTTGTCGGACGTTATATCCTCCAGCCCGAAGTCTTCGATCATCTTTCGGCCTTCGAGACCGGGGCGGGCGGAGAAATCCAGCTAACCGATGCGATGGCCAAACTGATTGCCAACCAGCCATTCCATGGCCTGCGCTTTGACGGCGATCATTATGACTGCGGCAGCCGCGTCGGCTTCATCGAGGCTAACATCGCTTTTATGAGCAATGACAAAGAGATCGGCGGAAGCGTTCGGAAAATAGTAAAACGTTATGCAGCAGCCGATGAATAAATCCCGCCTCTCGCCCGCCCCACATATATTCAATCCCGTTATCCTCCGCGAATACGACATTCGCGGCGTTGTAGGGAAAAATCTGTCCGAGGCCGATGCCTACGCGCTCGGGCTGGCGTTCGGCACATTTGTCCACGAAAAGGGCGGTAAAACGATTGCCGCCGGGTATGACGGACGCGATACATCACCCGCGCTTGCAAAGGCCTTAACACAAGGACTGACCGAGGCGGGGCTTGATGTAACCAATGTCGGGCTTGGACCAACACCCCTCCTCTGGTTTGCGGTTAAGCACCTTCAAACCGACGCGGGGATCATGGTGACAGGCTCGCACAACCCGGCCGGACATAACGGTTTCAAGATGACGCTCCAAAAGGAACCGGTCTACGGCAGCCTTATAAGTAAAATTGGCGACATTGCCGCCAATGGACGGTCTT
>JBASFN010000076.1:0-8390 GCA_049653045.1 Alphaproteobacteria bacterium | reverse complement strand
TTCCGGGACATCGGATTTTTCCTCTGGTGCGGCGTTTCTTTCGGCGCTGACTGGCCGGATAGATTTAAAGAAACGCTCGTAACGAATGCTCCATGGCCATTTCCACACCTCAAATAATCCCGCATAGCCGTTTGTGGAGAAGAAAATAAAGTCAGCCTTGCCGACGAAATTTTCAAACGGCACAAAACCGACCGCGCTTGAAACACGGCTGTCCTGCGAATTATCGCGGTTGTCGCCCATCATAAAATAATGATCTTCTGGCACTTCATAAACCCCGGTATCATCCAGAATTTCGTCGTCGCTCTCTTCATAGATACTGTGGATCACGCCGCCGGGCAGCGTTTCTAGATATTCAACCATCGTTACGATCTCGCCGCCTTCGTCATCCTTTTTGATGCCAAGCGGCTCACGCGGTACGATCGTTCCGTTGATATAAAGCCGTCCATGCCGCACCTGTATCTTGTCGCCGGGCATGCCGATCACGCGCTTGATATAGTCGATCTGCGGGTTGGTCGGCAGCTTGAAGACGACGACATCGCCGCGCTCCGGCGGTTTTTCCCAGACCCGTCCGGCAATCGGCGCAAGGCCGAACGGAAAGGAATAGCGACTATACCCATAGGCGGGTTTACTGACGAACAGGTAATCGCCAATATCAAGCGTCGGCTTCATCGAGCCTGAAGGGATATTAAATGGCTCAAACAACAGGCTGCGGATGAGCAGAGCCAGCGCAACGGCGATCATGGCTGTGCGGAAAAAATCGTTTAGTTCCTCCTTGGCGTTCAGGGGAGCCTTGCGCGATTTTTTTTCGGGATCAGCGTCGATATTCTGCGTATTTTCAGTCATGGGTCACAGGATTATCACGAAAAAGAGTGGCTTTACCAGAGCTAAACCGCCTCGATAATCACAAGGGCGGAGGCAAGGGGAGGTTCGTCGGTCAAAGTCAGGTGTATAACGGGTTTCAGCCCGGAAGGAATGAGTGAATCGAGGCGTTTTTTTGCACCTCCTGTCAGGGCAAGAGTGGGTTTTCCCTCCGGCGTATTGATAACACCAATGTCCCGCATAAACACCCCATGGTTGAAGCCCGTCCCCAGAGCCTTGGAGCAGGCTTCTTTGGCCGCGAAACGCTTGGCGTAGGTGGCGATATGCGTACCGCCGTTCCTGCGGCTTTCGGCTTTTGCGCGCTCTGTTTCCGTAAAGCATCTCCTGATGAAGCGGTCACCAAAGCGCGTCAGCACTTTTTCAACGCGCCGTATATCGATCAGGTCGCTTCCTGTCCCCACGATCATCTGCTTTTCTATCCTCTTAAAGTTGCGTCTGCCTCTTTATATCAATAAAATCCCCTCGATAAATAATTTTATAAAGGGTCATAGAATGAATATTCAGGATCACATCCGCATCGTCCCCGGCTTTCCCAAACCGGGTATTAATTTCTATGACATCGCTACTTTGCTGGCCAACCCGGAGGCATGGCGGGAGACAATCCGCCAGCTAAAGGAAAAAGTCGCACCCTTTAAGCCTGATATGCTGATGGGTATTGAATCGCGGGGATTCCTCGTGGCCGCGCCGCTCGCCCTTGAATTGAATTGCGGCTTTGGCATGATCCGCAAAAGGGGCAAGCTCCCCGGTCAGACACTATCCCATAAATACACGTTGGAATATGGTGCAGATGAAATCGAGATACAGCCGGATCTGATGAAAAAAGGCGCAAGGGTTGTCATCGTTGATGATCTTCTGGCAACGGGCGGCACGATGGCCGCCGCCGGGGTTCTGGTGGAAAAAGCCGGGGCAAAGGTTGCGGCGGGTCTGTGCATCGTCGAACTGGACGGGCTAAACGGACGCTCAAAATTGAATTTCCCGTTTGAATCGCTTTTACTGCGCCCCGCGTAAAGCCGTCAGATCAAGGCTGTAATTATAATCCCAGTCCTGTACGCCATCAGGCCAGACAATTTTCTTTTTATGCGTAAAAGTGAACCCGTGCGCCGCCATGGCTCTGCGCGACGGCTCGTTGCTTTCCCTGTGCGATACCACCAGTTTTTTCCAGGCCGTATTTTTCACAGCCCATGCAATCCGCGACTGGTAGAACAGCGTTGATAGCCCTTTGCCACGATAGGCCGGGTCAATATAACTCATACCGAGGAAACCAGTGTCGCCGCTAATGTCTTCCAAAAAAGGAAAAACACCGCTAATGCCAATATGCCGCCGTTCGTCGAATAAGCCGAAAATACAACGCCCGCGCCCGTCGAGCATGTCTTTCCAGTCATTTTCTGTTTTCAGGAAAGCGATTTCATAGGTGCTGAGATAAACTTCCGGACTCGTCTGCAAGGCTATCAGCCTCATGCCCCGTAACATTTGCCAGTCGTCGGGGGTGAGTGCCCGGATTGCAAAGCTCATGAGCGTAAAACGCCGCCCGTCTTGGCGATGACCGCGCCGATAATTTTTTGCGACAGGCTGTCCAGTTCCTCAACCGTCAAGCTCTTGTCACGCGGCTGCACCGTCACGGCCAGCGCGACGGATTTCTTGCCTGGTTCCACGCCTTTGCCCGTGTAGATGTCAAAAATCATTGCATCGGTAATCAGGGCTTTATCCGCCGATTTGGCCGAGCGAACGATATCCTCGGCATTCACCTTAGCATCCACGAGGAACGCATAATCGCGGGAAACAGGTTGTAAAGGTTCCAACTTCAAAAGCGGTTTTTCCGTTCCCTTTTTCTTTGGCTCGGGCACGTTTTGCAGAAAAACTTCGAACCCGCAAACGGGCGTCTTAATTCCCATCTCGCCCAAAATAGTCGGATGAATTTCCCCGAAATAAGCCAGCACATTGGGGCCAAGCCGCAAAGACCCTGACCGTCCGGGATGATAATAAGACGGCGCATCGCGGGAGATTTGCGCGTTTGCTGCGGGAGCACCACACGCCTCCAGCGCAGCATAAGCATCGGCCTTTGCGTCAAACGCATCAACAACCCGCGCCGCATCGCCGCCCGCCCAGTGGCGTTGGCTTACAACCCCGGCTCGCACGCCTGCGGCGACTATCATTTGTCCATCTGGTTTTGAAGATTTAAACGTCGGGCCAACCTCGCACAGCGCGGCATCGCTGAAGCCTCTGTCATGGTTGCCTCCTGCGGCGGCGATTAAATTCGGCAAAATCGAAGGCCGCATCGCATCCAAATCCGCACTGATCGGGTTTTTAAGGATAAGCGAGTCCATCGGCTTGTTGTCGTTGAACGCCATCGCCAACTCACGCCCCATGAACGACCAAGTAATACATTCATTAAAACCACGCGCCGCCAAAGCATTGCGCGCCTTGCGCGCTCTGCCGAGCATCGGCGTTTCAGCAGAGGCAGGAACGCAAGCGGCACTGTGAACCGAGAAGGACGGAATATGCTCATAACCGTGAATGCGGATAATTTCCTCCGCAATATCGGCGCGCCCCTCGACATCCCCGCGCCATGACGGCGGTGTAATTTTCCACTCTTTATCGCCCTCGATAACAAAGCCGAGGGTTTGAAGAATTTTTTTCTGCGTATCCGCATCAAGGCCAACGCCAATATATTTTTCAAACCACGCGGGGGAGTAATCAATCCCGCGTTTCCATGCGGGCATCGCGCCCGCCGTAACAACATCGCTCGCCTCGCCGCCGCAAATCTCAAGGATCAACGCGGTCGCAATCTCCATCCCCGTCACGGTAAATTCCGGGTCAACGCCGCGCTCGAAACGATACCGAGCATCGCTGCTGATCTGTAAATCGCGCCCCGCCCGCGAAATCCGCGCCGGGTTGAAATAGGCGGCTTCCACGAAAACATTGACGGTCTCATCCGTGCAACCCGTCGAAACACCGCCGACAATCCCGCCCAATCCAATCACGCCGGAATCATCACAAATCCCAACCGCGCCGTCCTCCAGCGTATAGGTCTTGTCGTTGAGCGCTTCCAGCGTTTCGCCCTTTTTCGTAGCGCGAACCGTGATATTGCCCTTCAATTTATCGGCATCGTAAACATGCAAGGGACGACAGGCATCAACACTCATAAAATTCGTAATATCGACGAGCGCCGAAATAGGCCGCAATCCAACCGATTTCAACAACGTCTGCAACCACTCCGGCGAAGGCCCGTTCTTCACGCCCCGGATCATCCGTCCAAGAAAAAGCGGACATCCATCAACATCCTCAATCGAAACATCAATCGACTTCCCTCTCCCTTCAGGGAGAGGGATTGTGGGAGAGGGCGTTTCAATAAACGTCCCCAACCCCGCCGATGCCAGATCTCGCGCAATCCCGCGCACACCCGCCGCATCCGCCCGGTTGGGTGTCAGGTTGATTTCAACGACCGCATCGCCAAGGCCAAATACCTCCGCCATCGGTGTGCCGATTTCAAATTTGTCATCGACCTCGATAATGCCCTTATGCTCGTCGGACATCAGCATTTCACGTTCCGACACCATCATCCCGCAGCTTTCCACGCCCCGGATCATCCCTTTTTTAAGAACCGTGTCGAGACCGGGAATATAACTACCTTCCGGTGCAAAAATCCCCTTCATTCCGGTACGCGCATTCGGCGCGCCGCAAACAACTTGAACGATTCCGCCTTCAGTTTTCACCTTGCAGAGTTTTAGTTTATCCGCATCCGGGTGCTTCTCCGCGCTCTCGACATACGCCACCTTGAACGGCGCATACATTTTTGCTTTATCCTCGACGCCTTCGACCTCAAGCCCGATCGCGGTGAGTTTCGCGCAAATCTCATCGAGCGATGCGTTTGTATCCAGATGTCTTTTTAACCAGCTTAATGTGAATTTCATACTCTACCCCCGCGTCGCTGTATTAGGGCGGCTGAGCGGATCAAACCCGTAATGCTCCAGCCAGCGCACGTCACTTTCAAAGAACGTCCGCAAATCCGGAATCCCGTATTTCAGCATCGTCGCCCGCTCCAGCCCCATGCCGAACGCAAAGCCCTGAAACTCATTCGGATCAATCCCGCAATTCTTCAGCACGTTCGGATGCACCATGCCCGACCCCAAAATCTCCAGCCAGCGTTGCTCTTCATTTGCCGATGCCTTACCCAGTTGAATCCCGTCGCCCTTCTTGACGTAGCCGATATCCACCTCCGCGCTCGGCTCCGTGAACGGAAAGAACGAGGGGCGAAACCGCACGGGCAAATCATTGATCCCGAAAAACGCCTGCACGAAATCGGTTAGACATCCTTTCAGATGCCCCATCGTCACATCCTTGCCGATATAAAGACATTCCATCTGGTGGAACATCGGCGTGTGCGTCATGTCATAGTCGCTCCGGTATGTGCGGCCAAAACAGATGATCTTGATCGGCGGCTTGTTGGCGGCCATGTGGCGAATTTGCACGGGGCTGGTATGCGTCCGCAGCAATTTCTTCACCCGTCCCTCTTTCTCGGTCGGGTCGTCGGGGAGGAAGAACGTATCTTGCATCTCCCGTGCCGGGTGGCCGGGCGGGAAGTTCAGCGCGGTGAAATTGTGCCAGTCATCCTCAATGTCCGGCCCCTCGGCGACGGTAAAACCCATTGCGCCGAAAATGGCGACAAGCTCGTCAATCGTTTGTGAAATCGGGTGGACGCGCCCCTTGCGCTCGGGCCGCGGGGACAGGGTAACGTCAATCACCTCATTCGCCAGCCGTGAATCCATCTCCTGCCGCTTCAGGGCATTTTCCTGCCGGGCGATCAACGCCGCAATCTCGTCTTTCAGCGCGTTCAAGGCCTGCCCCTTGGTCTTGCGCTCCTCCGGGTCCATCTGACCCAGATTTTTCATCAAATCCGTAATCCGCCCCTTTTTCCCGAGCGCCGACACCCGAAGGTCATCGAGGGTCTTAAGGTCATTGGCAGAACCAATCTGCGCCGCCAGTTCCGTCTTTAATGTCGCAATATCTGTCATAGCCCGGTGTTTTAGCAGGAAGAAACGGAAATAACAACGCCATCCCGAGGCATAAGCAGGCATTTGAAGGAATGCAAAGGGCAGGGATCAGCTATGCAAAAATATAGGTGGTAATGAACGACAAAAATAGACATAAACACGCAAACAATGAAAGACACACCAATGACCGCCAGTATGAACGTTAGAATTACCGATATTTACAACCTGTCCCGCCAGCTATCCGAAAAAATTCTGCCTCGGGATGAAAATCTTTTGGGGTCTTTGGCTGAAATCCGCTTGTCCGGCGGCAAAAACATGGTGGTCGGCCCCTACAGCTTCGCTGGCGTGGTCGATGACAAGAATAAAACGGTTTTTTCTTTCACCCCGGCAGAAAGAAGCCACGTTGCTTATTTTGACAATTTATTCCGGGCATTGGAACAGCAAGGCTATAAGCTTAACAATCTGGGCGAGATCGGCCAGCATTCCACCGAAAATTATTATCCGCAAAGAACCAATGTCAATCTCGCGCTGCAATTTTTGACCTCAACCGGAGTTTTATCGGAACTCGAAAAAATCGCGCAAGGAAATCAACATCTGAAAGGTGGCGTCTTGCCCCGTGAATTCACCAACGCCGCCAAGGCCACAAACCACAGCGCAAGGATTGTTAAACCCGAGCTTCTTGCCCTCGACGCGGCATAGTCGTTTTGAAACAGGACAATAAAAAACAGCCCCAAACCGGGGCTGTTTTTATTTGATCTCTGGAAGGCTTAAGCCGCTTTTTTTGCGGGCTTTTCGACGTTTGCCGCGACGATCTTGGCAATCGCCTCGAACGCCTTATCGTCGTCATACGCAATCGCGGCCAGTGCCTTACGATCCAATTCAAGTCCGGCTTTCTTAAGGCCGCCCATAAACTGGGAGTAGGTGAGACCGTGCATACGCGCCGCAGCGTTAATACGCTGGATCCACAAGGCGCGGAATTCGCGCTTTTTCAAACGGCGGTGGGCATAGGCGTACTGACCCGCTTTTTCAGCCGACTGGCGACCAATGCGGATCGTATTCTTGCGGCGACCATAATGGCCTTTCGCACCTTTTAGGATTTTTTTGTGGCGGTTCTTCCGCTTTGGGCCTGTTTTAACGCGTGCCATTATGCACCTGCCTTTCCGGTCGCTTTGCGGGAATCGACGCGCTTGCGGCGTACACGGCTGTTAGGCAGCAGGTAACGCGTAACAAGACGCTCATCGCCCGGAATCATAACATCCGTGCCGCGAGCCTTGCGTTTCATCTTTTTGGGTTTGTTCATTTGCATGTGGCGGGACTTGGCCTGTTTAAATTTGACCCGTCCCTTGGCGGTGACCTTGAATCGCTTCTTGGCACCACTGCTGGTTTTCATCTTCGGCATTTTCTTCTCCTTTTCAAAGGGTTAGCATAGATGACCGAGGCAGCCAAAGGTGTTCATAAGCCAGGTCATCATCCTTAGTTGAGGGGGTTATACAGGGTAAAACCCCGTAAATGCAAGGGAAATTAGCCCCAAAAAAATCAATGCGCCTTCGCCCACGAAGCCCCAACTCCCGCCTCGGCCTCCAGTGGCACCCCAATATCGACCACGTCCTCCATAATTTTGCGCACAAGGGCGGACGTCTCTTCTTGTTCATTAACGGGCACTTCAAAGATCAGTTCGTCATGCACCTGAAGCAGCATCCGCGCATGAAGCCCGGCCTCTCTCAAGGCGCGGGGCATCCGCCCCATGGCGATCTTGATAATATCGGCGGCGGTTCCCTGAAGCGGCGCATTGATCGCCTGCCGCTCGGCAAAATTCCGGACGGACGGGATTTTGTCTTTAATACCGGAAATCGTGCATTTCCGCCCATGGAATGTTTTCACAAAACCGTTCTGACGGGCCTCCTCCTTTTTCGCCTCCATAAAACTTTGCAGTTCGGGAAAGCGCGCCAGATATTTATTGATAAACGCATTGGCCGTTCCCGTATCGACGCCGAGTTGTTTCGCCAGCCCCCATCCGGAAATCCCGTAAATAATCCCAAAATTAACGGCCTTGGCGTTGCGGCGAATATCCGGCGTCACCTGATCGAGCGGCACACCGAACACCTGCGACGCAGTAATCGCATGAATGTCCTGCTTGTTCCGGAACGCCTCCTTCAACGCCTCCACCCCCGCTAGCGCGGCGGCAAGGCGCAGCTCTACTTGGCTGTAATCAACGGACAGCAAAACATGCCCCTCGGCGGGAATAAACGCCTCGCGGATTTTGCGGCCTTCTTCGGTGCGGATCGGGATATTTTGCAAATTCGGCTCACTTGAGGCCAGCCGCCCGGTATTCGTATGCGCCATCGAAAACGATGTATGAACGCGGCCCGTCTTCGGATTGATCTCCTCCTGAAGCGCATCGGTGTAAGTCGATTTTAATTTTGAAAGCTGTCGATGCTCTAAAATTTTAACGACGATTTCGTGGCCGTCGTCGGCCAGTTTTTCAAGGACATCGACGGATGTTGATGCTGCGCCGCCCTT
>JBASFN010000075.1:0-4935 GCA_049653045.1 Alphaproteobacteria bacterium | reverse complement strand
CCTTTGCGCCGCGCCGCCGATGTGGAATGTCCGCATCGTCAGCTGTGTGCCAGGTTCGCCGATGGATTGCGCCGCCATAACACCGATGGCCTCGCCGATATTGACTGAGGTTCCGCGTGCCAGGTCGCGGCCATAACATTTGCCGCAGATACCATGGTTTGCGCCTTCACAGGTCAGAACGGAGCGGACTTTTACCTCGTCCACATCCGCGCTTTCAATGGCTTCAGCGCCGACTTCGTCGATCAACTGGCCGCCCTTGACGATAACCTTGCCCGTTGCCGGGTTCAGGACATCAATAGCCGCCGTCCGGCCGAGAATCCGCTCGGACAGGTTGACAACAACGTCTGCGCCGCTCATGACGGCGGAAATCGTTACGCCGTCTTTTGTTTTGCAGTCTTCCTCGGTGATGATCGCGTCTTGTGCGACATCGACAAGGCGGCGGGTCAGGTAACCGGAGTTGGCGGTCTTCAGAGCCGTGTCGGCCAGACCTTTCCGTGCGCCGTGCGTCGAGTTGAAGTATTCAAGAACCGACAGACCCTCTTTGAAGTTCGAGATGATCGGCGTTTCGATGATCTCGCCCGAGGGCTTGGCCATCAATCCCCGCATCCCGGCGAGCTGGCGGATCTGCGCCGCAGATCCCCGTGCGCCCGAGTGCGCCATCATGTAAACCGAGTTCAGATTGCCTTTCGAGATGTCCGAGATGTCCTTCATCATGGCGTCGGCCACGTCGTCGGTGCATTTCGACCAGATATCGATGACCTTGTTGTATTTTTCACCCTTGGTGATAAGGCCGTCCTGATATTGCTGCTCGAATTCCTTGACCTTGTTTTTGGCGGCTTCGACCAGTTTAATTTTCGCTTCAGGGATGATGAGATCGTCCTTACCGAAGGAAATACCGGCGATGCAGGCATATTTAAAGCCGAGCTTCATCATGCGGTCGCAGAAAATGACCGTTTCTTTCTGGCCGCAGTGACGGTAAATCACGTCGATCAGGTTCATAATTTCCTTTTTGGTCAAAGGCTGGTTCAACGCCGAAAACGGCACTTCGGTGTTGCGGGGCAACAAGTCGGACATAATCATCCGACCCGGTGTTGAGTCCACAATCTGCGTTATGCGTTCGCCTTTTTCATTAACGGTGTGGTAACGGCATTTCACCTTAGCGTGTAGCGAGAGAACGCCTTGGGCAATCGCGTGGTAAATCTCGCCAGTTCCCCGGAAGATCATGCCTTCGCCCTTTTGCTTGTCGAGCGCGATGGAGAGGTAATACAAACCAAGAATGATGTCCTGCGTGGGGACAATAATCGGCTTGCCGTTGGCGGGCGAGAGGATGTTATTCGTCGCCATCATCAGGCAGCGCGCTTCAAGTTGAGCCTCAATCGAGAGCGGGACGTGAACGGCCATCTGGTCGCCGTCGAAGTCGGCGTTAAACGCCGTACACACGAGCGGGTGCAGCTGGATCGCTTTTCCTTCGATCAAAATCGGCTCGAACGCCTGAATGCCGAGGCGGTGAAGCGTCGGGGCGCGGTTCAGCATGACCGGATGTTCGCGGATGACCTCCTCAAGAATATCCCAAACTTCGGGACGTTCTTTTTCGACCATGCGCTTGGAGGCTTTCACCGTCGAGGCAAGACCATAGAGTTCCAGCTTGTGATAGATGAAGGGCTTGAACAGTTCCAGTGCCATTTTCTTCGGGATACCGCACTGATGGAGTTTCAATTCGGGACCAACGACGATAACGGAACGACCGGAGTAGTCCACGCGTTTTCCGAGGAGGTTCTGACGGAAACGACCTTGTTTCCCCTTCAGCATGTCGGAGAGCGATTTCAGCGGACGCTTGTTCGCGCCGGTAATCACGCGGCCACGGCGGCCATTGTCGAACAGGGCGTCAACGGATTCTTGCAGCATACGCTTTTCGTTCCGCACAATAATGTCGGGAGCGCGGAGTTCGATCAGGCGTTTCAAACGGTTGTTCCGGTTGATGACGCGGCGGTAGAGATCGTTAAGGTCAGACGTCGCAAATCGGCCACCATCCAGAGGAACCAATGGGCGGAGTTCGGGCGGCAGAACGGGAACGATGTCCATAATCATCCATTCAGGACGCGCACCGGATTCGATGAAGCTGTCGATCAACTTTAGGCGTTTCACCAGCTTCTTGCGCTTGGCTTCGGAGGACGTGTCGCGCAGGTCTTCTTCAACCTTTACGCGCTCGGCCTCAAGGTCGATCGCCATCAAAACTTTTTTCAGGGCTTCCGCGCCGATGCCGGCCTCGAACGTGCCTTCGCCGAATTCATCCTGCGCGGCATAGTATTCTTCTTCCGAAAGCATCTGGAATTGCTTCAGCGAGGTCATGCCGGGTTCGGTTACGACGAAATTTTCAAAGTACAAAACGCGCTCAAGATCCTTCAGCGTCATGTCGATAATGAGGCCGATCCGGGAGGGGAGCGATTTCAGGAACCAGATATGGGCAACGGGCGAGGCCAGTTCGATATGACCCATGCGCTCACGGCGCACTTTTGTAAGTGTGACTTCGACGCCGCATTTTTCGCAGATGATGCCCTTATACTTCATGCGCTTGTACTTGCCGCAGAGGCATTCATAGTCCTTGATCGGTCCAAAAATACGGGCACAGAACAAGCCGTCTTTTTCCGGCTTGAACGTGCGGTAGTTGATGGTCTCCGGCTTTTTCACCTCGCCGAACGACCAGGAGCGGATTTGCTCCGGCGATGCGATCGAGATGCGGATGCTGTCAAAAGACTGCGGCCCGGTTGGCTGGCCGAATAGGTTCATCAGTTCATTCATTGTGCGCTTCCTTTTATATTTTTATTCTTCTCTTGTGCCGCCCCTACACAGGCAAGGGCGGCGACGTCATCCGTATGTTTAGCTATTGCCGCTATTCTTCAAATCGACATTGAGGCCGAGTGCTTTCAGTTCTTTTGTGAGAACATTGAACGACTCAGGGATGCCGATTTCGAAATTGTCTTCGCCGCGAACAATCGCTTCGTACACTTTGGAGCGACCCGCCACGTCGTCGGATTTGACGGTGAGGAGTTCCTGAAGCGTATAGGCCGCGCCGTAAGCTTGCAGCGCCCAGACTTCCATCTCTCCGAAACGCTGGCCGCCGAACTGGGCTTTACCGCCGAGAGGCTGCTGCGTCACGAGGCTGTAAGGCCCGATGGAGCGTGCGTGGATTTTGTCGTCAACCAAGTGGTGGAGTTTCAGCACGTACATATAGCCGACCGTGACCTGACGAATGAATTTCTCCCCCGTCCGGCCGTCGATCAACGTCACCTGACCGGAGCGGTGCAAGCCCGCCTGTTCCAGCAGTTCCGTAATGTCAGCTTCACTGGCTCCGTCGAACACGGGCGTTGCCATCGGCACGCCGGGACGCAGGTTGTTCGCCATCTCGAGCATCTGGTCGTCATTGAGCTTGGAGACTTTTTCCTTGAACTCGCGTTCGCCGTAAACGTCTTTCAGCTTGGCCTGAAGCTTTTTGGCTTCGGGTTCGGCCATTTTCTTTTTGCTGGCGAAACCGTCGATCATCTCGCCGATTTGCTTTCCGAGGGTGGCTGTCGCCCAACCAAGGTGCGTCTCAAGAATCTGTCCGACGTTCATCCGGGAAGGAACGCCGAGCGGGTTCAGCACCACGTCAACGGGCGTGCCGTCTTCGAGGTAGGGCATGTCTTCGGCGGGCATGATTTTCGAAACCACCCCTTTGTTACCGTGACGGCCGGCCATTTTGTCGCCGGGCTGAGTCTTGCGCTTTACAGCGACGAAAACCTTGACCATCTTCATCACGCCGGGCGGCAATTCGTCGCCGCGCTGGAGTTTTTCGACCTTGTTCTCGAAACGCTCCTTCAGGTTGTCGACGGCGGCGTCGAATGTCTTCGACATGCCCTCGATTTCCGCCATACGCTTTTCGTTCTCGATCGCGATGTCGCGCCAGTATCCACGCTTTTCAATCGCGTCGATGTCGGCAGCAGCGATTTTCTCGCCTTTTTTCAGTTTCGTTTCCTTCGGCGCGGACACAACCGTGTTGCCGATCAGAATGTCACGGAGGCGGCCATAGAAGCCGTCTTCAAGGATTTTGCGTTCGTCGTCGCGGTCTTTTGCGAGACGCTCGATTTCCTGTTGCTCAATGGCCATAGCGCGAGCGTCTTTATCGACGCCGCGGCGGTTGAACACGCGCACCTCGACAATCGTTCCTTGTGCGCCGGGAGGCAGGCGGAGCGACGTGTCTTTTACATCGGCGGCTTTTTCACCGAAGATGGCGCGCAGCAACTTTTCCTCCGGCGTCATCGGCGATTCGCCCTTGGGCGTTACTTTACCAACGAGAATATCGCCGGGGCCGACTTCGGCACCGATATGCACGATACCGGCTTCGTCGAGGTGTTTCAGGGCTTCTTCGCCGACATTCGGGATATCGCGGGTGATTTCCTCGGTTCCCAGTTTCGTATCACGCGCCATGACTTCAAATTCCTCAATGTGGATCGAGGTGAAAACGTCGTCAGACACAATGCGCTCGGAAACAAGGATGGAGTCTTCAAAGTTGTAGCCGTTCCAAGGCATAAACGCGACCAGCACGTTCCGGCCAAGAGCCAGTTCGCCGAGTTGCGTCGAGGGACCGTCAGCAATGATATCGCCGGACTTGATCTTGTCGCCGACTTTCACCAAAGGCTTCTGGTTGATGCAGGTGTTCTGGTTTGAACGCTGGAATTTCGCCAGCTTGTAAATATCAACAACCGGCTCATCAGACCGCAATTCTTCGGTGGCCTGAATAACGATACGCGTTGAGTCGACCTTCGTGACGATACCAGAGCGGCGGGCGGAAATGGCCGCGCCAGAGTCGCGGGCGACCGTGGCTTCCATGCCAGTTCCCACCAGCGGCGCGTCAGAGCGCAGCAAAGGAACAGCCTGACGCTGCATGTTCGATCCCAT
>JBASFN010000074.1:0-11081 GCA_049653045.1 Alphaproteobacteria bacterium | reverse complement strand
GTCCTGTTCTTCGTTGTCCATCCGGCAACTGTAATGTGAAATATGCGCCGCCTCAATCCTGCACGCCTCTACCGCCCCTATCGCAATATTTTTCTTGACTTTGGTTGATAATTATCAACTATTGGTTGCTGAATAATTTATAACATTTGCAATTTTTACCTGTAAAAACAGCATTATCTATACCGAACTATCACTGATTAAAACAAGGAGGAAACAAAAATGACCCTGCAAACAATCACATCCCTGTCCACCAAAAAACCGCTTTATGAAGGCGATTTTCCGAGCTTTACAGCCTGCCTTGAACAAGCCGTCGCGGACAAGACCAACCTTACCGGCGCCGACTTAAAAAACCGCAACCTCAGCAACGCCTGCCTTGACGACGGACTATTGGAGGGAGCCGATTTTTCCGGAACCAATCTAACCGGAGCCAATCTTTCAGAGGCCAGCCTCTCAGGCGCAACCCTTGCAGAGGCCGATCTTTACAACACTTGCCTTGCCTATGCCGATCTGAACAGATGCAACTTTGACAGAGCCGAATTCGGCGGAACGGACATAACCAGAGCCAACATAAACAACGCCTCCTTTTCGACGCTCTCATGTTTTTCCCTCGATTTCGCACGCACATCCTCCATGAATGACTGCCGATTTACAGGCATGAACGGCCAAAGCTTGATTTTCTCCGCTCCGCCGATTGTCATCCGGGGACTTGGCAAAAACCTGGTCGTCCTGACCCCGGAAAAATGGATCATCGGCATGGATGTCCTTCCATATCCTCAACAAAAATTCCCCTCGCTTTTTAAACTTCAAAATATACGAATATGAGAAATAATGAATAAAACCCAAGGTTGATATTTTTATTGACATGCTACTTTTTATGTAATACATAACACCCGTAAACGACACAAAAAAGCCTGTATAAGGGCAAATGAGTGGGGACTCTGATGTTTGCGTATGTAAAGTGCTGGCACTATTTTGCTGTGTATGCCGAGATGTCAAAAAATCTGGGAGCAACCCCCTTTTTCAAAATAAACACTTGCAATAGTGAAACTATAATCGATATACCCTTCTGTCAGATTATCCTGACACCGGGCGGAACATTGGCCGCCGAAACTAAATACCGTAACGATGCAGAGCAAAATAAAAACATTCCTGCGCCTCCAGCGCGAACTGCAAAAGATTGATGCGGAATTCCCGCTTCAATATTCCGTATGCCTTGCGGAAATCGCGCTTGAGGAGGGCATATCATTGACCGATCTGTCGGCGCGAACGGGCATGGCACTCTCGACCGTATCACGGATCATCGGGGCGCTGTCAAAAAACCGCCAGAGCGGCCACCCCTACAACCTGATCCGCGTTAAAATTTCCGAACGGGAACGCCGCCGCAAGGAAATATTCCTGACCCCCCGTGGCCGCGCCGTCATCAACAGCATCGCCGATCTTTTATAACCCCCCTGCCCGTTCGGGGATGACAAGCCCGTCAATTATGCTTATTATCCCGGCTTGGCATCAGGGCCCGTGGCGGAATGGTAGACGCTGCGGACTTAAAATCCGTTTCCAGTGATGGAGTGGGGGTTCAAGTCCCCCCGGGCCCACCAACCCCTACCCCAGCTTCTGCTTCACCACCGCACCGGCCTTGCCCATGTCGATCTGCCCGGCATATTGGGCCTTAAGGACACCCATAATCTTGCCCATATCCTTAACGCCGCTCGCCCCGGTGTCCTTGATGATTTTTTCGATCACGGACGCCACATCGGCCTCGCTCATTTGTTGAGGCAGGAATTTCTCGATCACCGCGATTTCCGCTTCTTCCTTGCCCGCCAAATCCTCGCGTCCGGCATCGCGGTAGATTTTCATAGATTCCTGACGCTGTTTAACCATGCCCTGCAGCATCGACAGAATGTCGGATTCGCCGATTTCCTTGCCCGTCCCCCGCGCATTGATGTCCTTATCCTTCAGCGCAGCGTTAATCAGGCGGAGGGTTCCGACAGCAACCTGATCCCCGCCCTTCATGGCGGTCTTCAGGGCTTCGTTGAATTCTGTGCGTTTGCTCACGATTTTTCTTTCCTTTTGGGTTGGAAGCTATTATTAAATCTTTTTCTAGCGGTATCAAGCTAGAAAGACCACCGAAAATGACAAACTTCTCGACCATAAAACGCCCCAGACACGCCACAGGGGTCATTGTTCTTGCTGACGGAAATGTTATATGGGGCAAGGGGTTCGGAGCAACCTCTCATGCAGTTGGCGAGGTCTGTTTCAACACATCCCTGACCGGATACCAAGAGATTCTCACCGACCCCAGCTATGCGGGTCAGATCATCACCTTCACCTTTCCGCATATCGGCAATGTCGGCACGAACGAAGAGGACATCGAAACCATCAACCCCGCCGCACGCGGATTGATCGTCCGTGAAGACATAACCAACCCATCCAACTGGCGCTCAAGCAAACATTTCGATGCGTGGCTAAAGGGGCATAACCTGCCCGGTGTGTGCGGCGTGGACACACGCGCCCTCACCCGCCTGATCCGGGACACCGGCGCGCCCAACGGCGTGATTGCCCATGCGCCGGACGGAAAATTCGACCTCGAAGCCCTGCACGCTCAGGCTAAAAACTGGCCGGGACTAAAGGGCATGGATCTAGCGAAGGAGGTCTCCTGCACCCAGAGCTATAAATGGAACGAAGGCACATGGGTTCTAGGGGCAAGCTATACCAAACAAACCGCACCAAAATTCAAGGTCGTGGCGATGGATTTCGGCGCCAAGCGGAATATCCTGCGCTGCCTTGCCTCTGCCGGATGCGACGTGACGGTTGTTCCGGGTAATTCCACGGCGGAAGACATCCTCGCCCACGCCCCGGACGGAGTGTTCCTGTCGAACGGCCCAGGCGATCCGCAGGCAACGGGCGTTTATGCCGTGCCGACGATCCAGAAATTACTGGCCAACAATATCCCGATCTTCGGGATTTGCCTCGGGCATCAATTACTCGCGCTGGCCTTGGGCGCAAAAACCGGGAAAATGCATCTCGGGCATCGCGGCGCGAACCAGCCGGTAAAAGACCTGACAACGGGTAAGGTGGAAATCACCTCCCAAAACCACGGGTTCGAAGTTCTCGTTCAATCCCTGCCCGAAAATGTCGAGGTCACGCATGTGAGCCTGTTCGACGGCTCGAACGAGGGCTTACGGGTCAAAAACAAACCCGTGTTCTCTGTGCAATATCACCCCGAAGCCTCCCCCGGCCCGCAAGACAGCCACTATCTGTTCGATCGGTTCGTGGAAAACATCCAGAAATCTAAGGCAGCGTGATGACCGATACGCTGCTTCAAGGGTTCAAAAAATTCAGAGAAGAAACTTATTCCGGCGACAACGCCATCATGCCCCGTTTAACGCAAGAGGGGCAACGCCCGGAATATTTCATCATTTCCTGTATCGACTCCCGCAGCAATCCCGGCACGATTTTTCGCCCTGAACCCGGCACGTTCCTCGCCCACAAGGCGATGGGCGCGATTGTCCGCCCCTATAAAAAAGGAACCGCCCTTAGTGCCGCGCTGCAATTCGCGCTTCGATACAACGGGGTGCGAAAAATCGTGCTGCTCGGCCATACGGGCTGCGGCGCGATCAAGGCTCTGGTCGATAAGATCGAGGATGAAGAAATCTCCAGTTTTGTCGGCGTGGCGCAAGAGTCGCTGACGAAAGCCAAGGCGCGCTGCGATGACAATTCCTATGCGAATGTCCTCCGCAAAACCGAGGAAGAAATCGTATTACGAAGCGCAGAAAACTTAAAAACATATCCGAGCGTCGTGGAATTGCTAAAGACAGGCGAGCTTGAAATCTCGCCATGGCTGTTTGAATTGGAAACGGGCACTCTGTTTGCGTATGACGAAGCGAGCAAAAAATTCGAGGCCTGCGATGGGGCATGAAGTGAAAAAAATTATTACCACGGAGAACACGGAAAAGAAAAAACTCTGCGCCCTCTGCGCCTCTGCGGTGAAAAGAATTTTGATTTAAAATATTTAGGAGTAATAAAATGCCCAAACGTACCGACATAAAATCCATCGTCATCATCGGCGCAGGCCCCATCATCATCGGGCAAGCATGCGAGTTTGATTATTCGGGGACACAAGCCTGCAAGGCACTGCGGGAGGAAGGATACCGGATTATCCTCATCAACTCGAACCCGGCCACGATTATGACCGACCCGGACATGGCGGATGCGACCTATATCGAGCCGATCACGCCCGGTGTCGTCGCAAAAATTCTTGAGAAGGAACGCCCCGACGCGCTCCTCCCCACCATGGGCGGGCAGACGGCACTGAACACCGCCCTCGCGCTTGCCGAAGACGGCACGCTAGAACGCCTTGGCATCGAACTCATCGGCGCAAACCGCGAAGCGATCGAGATGGCCGAAGACCGCAACAAATTCAAACAATGTATGGATCGCCTTGGCCTAGAATCCGCCCGCAGCACCACCATCCACACTATGGCCGAAGCCGAAGACGCGCTAAAACATGTTGGCCTGCCTGCCATCATCCGCCCGTCTTTCACGCTGGGCGGCACGGGCGGCGGTATCGCGTATAACCGGGAAGAATACGAGGAAATCGTCTATTCCGGCCTTGACGCCTCCCCCACCACCGAAGTTCTGATCGAGGAATCATTACTCGGGTGGAAAGAATATGAAATGGAAGTCGTGCGCGATAAAAACGACAACTGCATCATCATTTGCGCGATTGAAAATGTCGATCCGATGGGCGTGCATACTGGGGATTCCATCACGGTCGCCCCTGCCCTCACCCTCACCGATAAAGAATACCAGATCATGCGAAATGCCAGCATCGCCGTGCTGCGCGGGATCGGCGTTGAAACCGGTGGATCAAACGTGCAATTCGCCCTCAACCCGGAAAACGGGCGGATGATCGTGATCGAGATGAACCCCCGCGTATCCCGCTCGTCTGCATTAGCCTCAAAGGCCACCGGATTCCCGATTGCAAAAATCGCGGCTAAACTGGCGGTTGGCTACACGTTGGATGAACTGAAAAACGACATCACGGGCGGGCGCACTCCGGCCTCGTTCGAGCCGACGATTGATTACGTCGTCACGAAAATCCCGCGCTTTGCATTTGAAAAATTCAAGGGCGCGAAACCACTCCTCAACACCTCAATGAAATCGGTCGGCGAAGTCATGGCGATTGGCCGAAGCTTTGAAGAGTCGATGCAAAAAGCCCTGCGCTCGATGGAAAAAGGATTAACCGGATTTGATTCCGTACCCATTCCCAATGCCGATCCGTCAAACAAGGAATCGTTCAACGACGCCTTGCTGGCCGCCGTCGCCATGCCGACACCCCAGCGCATCCTGTTCATCGCCGAAGCGATGCGCCACGGCATTTCCCTCGAAAAAATCCACGATACCTGTAAATATGATCCGTGGTTTTTAGAGCGCATAAAAAACATTGTCGATGCCGAAAAAGAAATCATCGCAAAAGGCCTGCCCGTGGACGCCGAAGGCTGGACAAAAGTCAAAAAACTTGGCTTCTCCGATGCGCGTCTTGCAATACTTGTAAAAGTAACGGAGGCGCAAGTGCGCCGCGCCCGCAATACGCACAATGTCCACCCGGTATACAAACGCGTGGACACCTGCGCCGGGGAAATCCCCTCCTCCACGCCATATATGTATAGCTGTTACGAGGGCAACGGACTGGACGAACCGCAAAGCGAAATCGAACCCTCCGATAAAGAAAAAATCTTTATCCTCGGCGGCGGACCAAACCGTATCGGACAAGGCATTGAATTCGATTACTGCTGCGTCCATGCGTCCTATGCCCTGCGCGAGGCCGGGTATGAAACCATCATGGTCAACTGCAACCCGGAAACCGTTTCGACGGACTACGACACATCCGACCGCCTGTATTTTGAACCCCTGACCGAGGAAGACGTTGTTGAACTAATCCGCGCCGAACAGGAAAGCGGCAAGGTTAAGGGCGTGATCGTTCAACTAGGCGGCCAGACACCGCTTAAACTCGCCCACCCTTTGCAAAAGGCCGGGATTCCGATTTTGGGAACATCACCCGATGCCATCGATCTCGCAGAAGACCGCGAGAGATTCCAAAAACTCCTCAAAAAACTAAAACTCCGCCAGCCGCCCAACGGCCTTGCGCGCTCGGCGAAAGAGGCCGAAGAAATCTCCGAAGAAATCGGCTTCCCCCTTGTCATTCGTCCGTCTTATGTTTTGGGCGGTCAGGCAATGCGGATCGTCCACAACAAGACCGAGCTGCGCGAGTACATCAATACGGCTGTGCGCGTATCGGGGAATGACCCGGTTCTTCTCGACCGCTATTTAAAAAGCGCGATCGAGGTGGATGTCGACGCCCTCGCCGACGGCAAGGATGTCTACGTCGCCGGGATCATGGAGCATATCGAGGAAGCCGGGATTCACTCCGGCGATTCCGCCTGCGTATTGCCACCCCACTCCCTGCCCATCGAAACCGTCAAGGAAATCGAAGCACAAACGATCACGCTGGCGAAAGCCCTGAAGGTACAAGGCCTGATGAACGTGCAATATGCTGTCCGCCGGAACGAGGAAACAAACAACCTCGATATTTATATTCTGGAGGTCAACCCACGCGCCTCGCGCACCGCGCCCTTCGTGGCAAAGGCCACGGGCGTTCCGATTGCCAAACTGGCGGCGCGGATTATGGCCGGAGAAAAACTGGCCGACTTTGCCGGAATGCTGAAAGGCATGAGTCCCGGGCATTACGCGGTCAAGGCGCCCGTCTTCCCGTTCAACCGCTTCCCCGGAGTTGAGCCTCTGCTTGGCCCCGAAATGAAATCAACCGGTGAAGTCATGGGTCTGGACACCGACGTATCCCACGCGCTGGCGAAAGCATTTCTCGGCGCAGGAACCCGCCTCCCGAAATCCGGAAAGGCGTTCCTTTCGGTGAAAGATGCCGACAAGGAAACACTCCTGCCGATTGCAAAAGAACTGGAAGAAATCGGATTTGAATTGCTGGCCACGGGGGGAACGGCGCGCTTCCTCAAGGAAAAAGGCCTGAAGGTCAAACGCATCAACAAAGTGATGGAGGGGCAACCCCATATCGGCGACGCGATCATCAACGGCGACATTGCCCTCGTTATCAATACGACGGCAAAAAGCGCGCAGGCGGTCGCGGATTCAACATCAATCCGCCGCCTCGCCCTGATGAACAAAATCCCGTATTACACGCTTCTAACGGCGGCAAACGCGGCGGTTCAGGCGATCCACGCCATTTTAGGCCGGGAAATCGAGGTCGCCCCATTACAAAGCTACTTCCCACCCAAGGAAGAAAAAGAACGTAAGGCAGGGTAAATTAGGGAACGCAAGGGGCAGGACGCTCTTCCACCGAAGGAAGAAACTGAGCGAGTTGAGAACCATAGGTCTCTTCGAGAAGCCTTTTAAGCTCGGCGCGACTTTCTTTTGTCAAAGAAGACCCTGTGTTTTCGAGGCAATAATCCGAATACAGCGCAACCGCCCTGTCAACAAATGTCATGGCCACATCGTAATCGCCGCAGCTTGTCGATATGTGATGGAGAACAGTCGCACGGGTTTTCTTATCATGGATCAAACAACCAATAATATATCGTGCCAGAGTATAAGGAACCTCATCAGGCTGGAAATCGATTTCGCCGCGCTCGTATTCTCCCAGCTCTTCAATCGACGGAAATATTGGCACAGCCACCCGAATCGCCCGCGATGGATTGTCTTTCAATTCAGCAGTTGCCCGACGTAATTTCATAGCCGTCTCTAAAACCTACCGCTCAAAATCATTGCCGATATTTTCTTTTGCTTCTTTCAACATTTCCATCAGGCCGTGGCCAAGCAAACTGAAGACCATTGTTTCAAATTCAGGCCCTGGCTCCCGCCCGGCTTTTTCCGACCGATCGATCGAAATCAAGTTCGTTGCTATTTTTATGACTTCCAAACGTTCCCCGTCGCTTAATTTATTTAAAAACGTCACAACAATATCTTTGGCAGGAAACTCGTCCGCTACGGCGCAAGCCGCAAGATATGTTGCGAACTCCTGTTTAGCGTTTTGCCTCGGGTTGTTAATACTAAATTCTCTTTCATTCTTACTAATTTTTCGTTCTTCCGATTGCTCGAGAAAAACTTCGTCAATTTCTATGTCCTCGTTGAATTCCCGTTCCGACTCAACATAAAACTCCAGTTCCTCAAATTCCGTTTCCTCTCTTTTGTTTTTCATATCGTCAAAAAGAGCGCTTCTGTTCTTATATTTCTTACGCGCATCACGTTCAAATTCGTATATGGCCAGCGTACTCAGGACGAACGAACGAACCACGCTTCGGTCACTGCCCCCTGCACGCGAAAACTCTCCAGACACGTTATCGTCATCAACATCCTGGGATGGCATTTTTTTAACCTTAATTGCTATAAATAACCCTATATTGGCTAGTTTTTATATGTAAAAACACCATCTGTCAAGAAATTATTACCTGAAAATTTGACGAAAGGGCTTACAGGCATTATCTTTTACCCTGATTGATATGGCCCCGCCCCGGCGGGGTAATTTTTTGAGGCATCCCCCAAGAGGATAAATAAAAATGGACAAAATCCCCATGACCATCGAGGGGTATAACTCCCTTGAAAAGGAGTTACAGAACCTGAAATCCGTCGAGCGACCCGCCGTGATCGAAGCGATTGCGACGGCGCGTGCCCATGGCGATCTGTCCGAAAACGCCGAATATCATGCCGCCCGCGAACAGCAGAGCTTTATCGAAGGCCGGATCAAGGAACTGGATTCCGTAATCGGCATGGCACAAATCATCGATCCAAGCACACTGTCGGGGAACACGGTGAAATTCGGCGCAACGGTCGTAATTATCGACGAAGACACTGACGCGAAGGAAACCTATATGATTGTCGGCCACTACGAAGCCAACGCGGAGAAAAAGAAACTGTCCGTGCAGGCACCCATCGCCCGCGCCTTAATCGGGAAATCAGTCGGCGATTCCGTCGAGGTACGCGCCCCCGGCGGCAAGAAAGTCTATGAAATTCTGGAAGTAATTTACGGGACGCGGTAGTTATTCCTCAACCGGAATGCCGCTATCGTCCTTGGCTGTGCGAATTGCCAGCGAAGAATTGACCGAGGTCACATTCGGGATCGAGGTCAACTCAGTCGTCAGAAATTCCTGATAATGATCCCAGTCCTTTGCCACGATCTTCAACACAAAATCCACATCCCCGGCCAGCATGTAGCATTCGCGGATCATCGGCCAATCCTTGATTTTTTTCTCGAATTTCAACAACTCCCCTTCCGCATGACTGGCCAGTTTGACCATGGCAAACACGGTGACGGTATAGCCCATCGCCGCCGGATTGAGCCGCGCGTGATAGCTTTTGATATAGCCCGCATCCTCCAGCGCACGCACACGGCGCAGGCACGGCGGCGCGGATATGCCAGCATTTTCAGCCAGTTCCACGTTCGTAATACGGCCATTGCCTTGAAGGTCGCGGAGGATTTTCTTATCAATCTTGTCGAGTTTTTGACGTCGCATGAATTATTTCTGCACTAAAATAGCATTACTGTGTAAAGTTCTGGAGATTGGTATAAAATTGCGCGCAGTTACTTGCAAGACTTTTCTTTTAAAAAGTTTTATTCTTGCGCCTTGACAGCCTTAAGTTGTGAGCGATTGAAAAAGCATGAAATGCTGGATTATCACGGAGGGAATCGCGGGAACAGAAAACCAGTGTATCGGCGTGGCCGAGGCACTGGGGGTTACCCCTGAAATCAAGCGGGTTTCCTTACGGCAACCGTGGCGGGTTTTATCACCCTATCTGGGGCTGGAATCGGGGCGAATTTTTAATCCCCCCCTCCTCCCGCCTTGGCCGGATATTCTCATTACATCGGGGCGCAAAAGCATCGCGGCGGCGCGCTACATTAAAAAAGCCAGCGCGGGAAAAACCTTTACCGTCCAGATTCAAGACCCACGAATTTCGCCCAAAAATTTCGACCTCGTCGCCGTGCCGGAGCACGACCCCACACGCGGAGAAAATGTCATCATTACCGCCGCCAGCCCCAACCGCGTAACGGATAAAAAACTGGCCGAAGCAAAAGAACAATTCCGCGCCCAGTTTGAACACATCAAACCCCCACGCGTGGCCGTCTTGATTGGCGGCAACAGCAAATCGCACCGACTGACAACAGAGATTATACGGCGGCTGGCCGCTCAGTTAAAAAATCTCGATGCGGGATTGATGATTACAGCGTCAAGACGAACAGGAGAGGAAAATATATCCCTTCTGAAAGAACACCTGTCAAAACACCCTCTCCCTGACGCTAACGCGCCATCCCTCTCCCTTCAGGGAGAGGGATCAAGGGAGAGGGATTTTTTCTTCTGGAATGGCTCCGGCGACAACCCCTATTTCGGAATGTTGGCATGGGCGGATTATATCCTTGTCACCGCCGACAGCGCGTCGATGTTATCCGACGCCGCCACCACCGGAAAACCCGTTTACATGATCAAGCTGGAGGGCGGATCACCCCGCCTCGATAAACTGCATGAGAATTTAAAACGGCGCGGGATTATCCGGGATTTTGAGGGCGTCCTCGAACACTGGACATATGAACCACTCAGAGATTCAATAAATCTGGCCACAGAAATACGAAAACGCATGACTGGACATATCGCAGAACAAGTGTAGATTATTGGCTGGAAAGGCCTGAAAAACAATGACAAACACCCTCCACTCCAAAGTCCTCATCATCGGCTCCGGCCCGGCTGGCTATACGGCGGCCATTTATGCGGCGCGGGCAAACCTCTCCCCCCTCCTCGTCACCGGGCACGAACAAGGCGGCCAGTTGATGCTGACCACCGATGTCGAGAATTACCCCGGCTTTGCCGATGTCATCCAAGGGCCGTGGCTGATGGAGCAAATGAAAGCGCAGGCCGAGCATGTCGGCACAAAAATGGTCACCGATTATATTGCGAGCGTTGATCTGAACACCCGCCCCTTCCGCGCCGTTGGCGAAAGCGGCGATGTTTATACGGGCGATACGCTCATCATCGCCACGGGCGCGAAGGCAAAATGGCTGGGGC